>SHZO01000047.1 GCA_009692285.1 Gammaproteobacteria bacterium
GTTCCCGTGCCACTTCCATTCAAGTCACTACTGAAGTATTGAATGATCCTGTGGCCTTACAAAAATTTCAAGCGGCACAAGGCCAGTTAAGTAATGCGTTGAAGAGTTTGCTTGCGGTAACCGAGAATTACCCACAATTAAAGTCAGATCAAAATTTTTTAGATTTGCAGTCGCAGCTTGAGGGCACTGAAAATCGTATTACTGTTGCTCGGAATCGTTACATTGCTTCAGTGCAAGAATATAATACGACGATTCGTAGTTTCCCTAGCAACTTAACTGCCATGCTATTTAAAGCTTCATTAAAGGCGAATTTTGGGGTTGAAAATGAATCCGAAATTGCCAAACCACCAAGTGTCAATTTTAGTGGCCCAAGCCCTGCGCTTACACGTTGAGGTTGGCTATTTTTCTTAAGAGTATCGGGCTGTCGTTGCCTCGGATTTTTCTTGGCCTCTTGCTAATGTTGCTGGGTCTCATCGTTTCGGTAGCCGTGGCCGAGCAATCTCTGCAGCCAATCCCGCTTTTTACTTCTCATCTGATTGATGCTACTGGCCGACTATCGGTTAATGATTGCGTAGTGCTTGAGGGTAGACTTACGGAGTTTGAGGAGCGTAAAGGCGCCCAAATTGCTGTATTGGTAGTTAATACCACTACACCAGAAGAGATTGAGCAATATTCAATTCGTGCCGTGAATGCTTGGAAATTAGGCCGTCAGAAAACTGATGATGGAGCATTATTACTCGTTGCGCTAGATGACAAGCGTATGAGGATTGAAGTAGGGCAGGGATTGGAAGGCGTCCTGACTGACATCATTTCGAAACGGATTATTAATGAAACAATAACGCCATTATTTAAATCTGGCGATTATGTGGGCGGCTTATCGCAGGGTGTAGATAGACTTATTAAAGTTATTGATGGTGAGCTATTGCCTCCACCAGAACAGCTCTTAAGTAAACAGCGCGAAACCTCTTTTGTACAGCTGATGCCACTTATATTTGTTTTAATTGTGGTTAGCGCTACTTTCTTGCGATCCATTTTTGGGTCTGTTTTGGGTTCAATGGTTACGGGGGCTGTTGCTGGCTCATTGGCGTTTGTTTTAAGTCACGGGCTAGCGATTTCCTTAGGGGCTGGTGTATTCGCACTTTTGCTAGCTGTGGTCTCTGGTGCCAGTGTCCCTGCAGGTTTTTCTAGTGGCTTGCGCTACGCTGGGTTGGTTGGCGGCCGCGGGTTTGGCGGGGGCGGCGGGTTTGGCGGGGGCGGTGGCGGTGGTTTTAGTGGTGGTGGGGCCTCTGGTGGGTGGTAGCATTAAAATGATATTTCAAATTCGTCGTTGGGTTCGTCATATCACCGCGATGCCCTGGGTTACGCAGCGGCTCTTTAGTCTAGAGGTTCTTAAGGAGATTGAGGCCACTGTTGCACATGTTGAAAATCAGCATGCTGGTGAAATCCGTTTTGTGGTAGAAAATGCGCTTGATATTACTGAGCTATGGCATGGGCTTTCGGCCCGAGAGCGGGCGATTCAGGTTTTTAGTTCTTTGCGCATTTGGGATACTGCCCTGAATAATGGCGTGCTAATTTATATTTTAATGGCAGATCGTCAAGTTGAAATTATTGCTGATCGTGGAATAGCCGCGCGTGTCAGTGAAGTTGAGTGGCGTGCAATATGTCTTGAAGCAGAATGCAATTATCGAGCAGGTCGATTTCGCGAGGGGGCCTGCAACAGTGTAGTTGGTGTAGGCAGTCTATTGGGCCAGCATTTCCCTAGTCAGGGTGCTGATCAGAACGAGCAGCCAAACCACCCCGTTCTGTTGTAATCTTGCAAACTATGATTGCGTTCATTCGCTTCGTCCGTTCACTAGCGTTTGTTACTTTGAGTCTTCTATCGGCTTGTAGTACCTCTTACATTGCGCGCACGCCGATACTTCCGCCACCGCAATCCTTGATCGCAGCCCCTATAGACCCTCAAGCTGTAAGTTTCCACCGCGTTATTCTAGGCGAGCATGAAGCAGATATGATTGGCACAGTGCAGGTCACCCGAGCAGATTATGAGGATACCTTCACTGATATTGCTCGTCGCTTCAACTTAGGTTACGAAGAGTTGGTGCGTTCGAATCCAGGCGTAGATCCTTGGTTGCCCGGCGCAGGCCGCCAAATTATTTTGCCTTCGCTGCATGTTTTACCTGACGCACCGCGCGAGGGTGTTGTAATCAATGTGGCGGCAATGCGTCTATATTATTTTCCTAAACAGGTTGTGGGCGAAGCAAAAATTGTTTATACGTTTCCGATTGGAATTGGACGCGTTGGATTTGCTACGCCGGAGGGATTTACTAAAATAACGCGAAAAGCTAAAAACCCAAATTGGGTACCGGGTCCCGATGTTCGCGCAGAGCATAAGAGAGATGGTGAAATTTTGCCGGCAGTTGTTAAGCCTGGACCAGATAATCCGCTCGGTACGCGCGCTATATATTTAGACTGGCCGAGCTATTTAATCCATGGAACAAATAAGCCTTCGGGTGTTGGGTTGCGCTCTAGTCATGGCTGTATTCGTTTATTTCCAGAGGATATTGAGCTCTTATATGAGCTTGTAAAATCTGGCGATAAAGTTTCTGTTGTGAACCAGCCTTTTGTATTTGGATGGCAAAATGGCGAATTATATTTGCAGGCTTTTGATGTGTTAGAAGATGACCCGCGAGATTGGCAAAAAGCAAGAAAGAAGTTGATTTCTAAGGCACTTGCTATACGCATGCAAAAACGATTAAAAGAAACTAAGCGCGTGCTTAACTGGGATGAAGTTGTGCGCTTAAGTCATGACTCGCTTGGCTTGCCAGTGCAAATCACCAGTTCTGATGCAAGTATAAAGAGCCTCATTGTGAGCGCACCGAGAGTTAGGAACGCGCTCCCTATTGGGGCTAACTGGGATGGAAAATAATTTATGTATTGTATTTCCCTATGGCAGAGGTATCGCACAAGATTAAGTTTTTTTAATGATGACCATCGTTTGATTGTCTCTTTACCATGCGTCCAAGTTTTATTTACAACACAGCTGAAGCGGGTATGCTGAGCCCATTACGTTGGCTGTTGTCATGTTGGGTGAGTGCTGAAGTTCGACCAGAGTTTGCGTTACAAAATATTGTTACAGTGCAAGCCTCGCCTGTGTGCTACGTCTTTGAACGCCGCAGTCTTTGTGATGTTGCCGTAGTTGAAAATCTTTGCCGCAAGTACTACCTGCCCCTTCCTTCAGGACGCCTATTAGGTAGAGGAACAACAGCGGTTTATGCTGCTCTTGCTTTGTTGCAACGTCGAGCTTGGTATGATGCAAGAATTGATAGACACCCACCAGCACAATTATTACAGCTCATTGATGCACTACGCGCTGATGTAACCCTTGATGTACGACTGGTGTCTGTGGCTGTGTATTGGGGTCGCGCACCACAAAAAGAAGGCTCTTGGTTACGCCTGTCATTATCAGAGAAATGGGCCTTAAGCGGGGCTTTAAGAAAATTATTACAAGTGATATTTAATGGTCGATTAACAATGCTTGAAGTGGGCGAAGTAGTGAGCCTTCGAAGTCAACTTAATGACTATGAGACAAGTGCGATACAGGCAGCGCGTCTTACGCGCATACAACGCGCAAGTTTCAGGCGTCAGCGTTCGGTGAGAATTGGCCCGGACATGTCGCATCGCCGCACTGTTGTATTAGGGGTGTTGCAAGCGCGATCAGTGCGTGTGGCAATAGCACAAGAGGCGCGTACAAAATCTATGTCACGCAGCAAAGCCATGCGACTTGCTCAGAGTTATACACTTGAAATTGCAGCAAACTATTCGCATAGATTTGTAATTTTCTTTGCTAACTTATTACAGCGAGTTTGGACTAGGCTTTACGATGGGATTGAATTTAATCATATTCAAACCTTACATGATGCAGCGCGAGATCATGAGATAATTTTTGTGCCATCTCATCGCAGCCATATGGACTATCTTCTTCTCTCATATGCTATCTATATGCAGGGTTATTCAGTGCCACATATTGCAGCTGGCATCAATCTTAACATACCAATAGTAGGTTCACTTTTAAGAAAAGCAGGTGCATTTTTTATCCGTCGTAGTTTTTCCGGAAATAAGCTTTATACGGCGGTTTTCCTAAAATATCTTTCAGCTATCATGAGTCGTGGGCATTCTTTGGAGTATTTTATTGAAGGCGGCCGCTCAAGGACTGGCCGTCTGTTACATCCTAAAACTGGCATGCTGTATATGACGGTTAGGAGTTACTTGCGTGATACACATAAGCCGATAATTTTTCTACCAATTTACTTTGGTTACGAGCGGATAGCAGAAGAGCGTTCTTATGTTGCTGAGCTATTAGGAAAACAGAAAATAAAAGAGAGTTTTTTTAGTTTATTAGGGTCTTTTAGGGTTTTAAAAGAAAAGTATGGACGCGTCCATGTAAACATTGGCGAGCCCATTATGCTAGATAACTTGCTAATTGAGCATAAGCCTGATTGGCGAATGCAGCCTGTTTGTGAAGAAACGAGATCGCCATGGATAAATGATGTTGTAGTCGATTTGGCAAAGCGGATTATGAGCAATATAAATTCTGCTGCGGCGGTTACACCCATTAATTTATTGGCAGTGACGTTACTGGCAGCCCCGCGCCAAGCTATGTCTTTGGCGTCGCTCAGCCAACAGATAGATCTTTATTTGGCTTTGCTGCGTTATGCCCCATATGACAGACGCGTTACTGTCAGCGGTGAAAGTGGAGCAGAAGTGATTGCCTATGGAGAAAATATGAAGATAGTGCAGCGCCAAACACATGTTCTAGGAGATGTGTTGCGTGTCAGTGATGAGGCTGCTGTACTACTGACCTATTACCGAAATAATGTACTGCATTTGTTTACTCTACCTTCCTTAGTTGCATGTGCCTTTATAGGCAATGCTATAGTCACAACCGTCGATATCCAACGCTTAGTGTGGCGTATTTATCCGTTCATTGGCAAAGAGCTTTTTCTAAAGTGGACAGAGGCAGAGTTGCCTAAAGAAGTAGATTTGATGTTGCAATTATTTGGTCGATTAGGAATTCTAGAAGCTCAAGATGACGGATTGGCTTGGCGCCGGCCTGTTTCAAGCTCAGCAAATGCATATCAGTTATCTTTGTTGGCACAGTCTTCGATACAAACCATCGAGCGCTACTACTTAGCAATCTCAGTGTTAATTAAAGCTGGTTCTGGCGTGCTCTCTGCGCGTGCTCTAAGTGAACGTTGCCAGCTCATGGCCCAGCGTATCACCATGCTATATGGTTTTAATTCCCCAGAATTTTCAGATCGTACAATGTTTGATAATTTTATTAGATTGCTATTAAATCGTAGTGTTATCAAAGCTGATGTTAATGGAAATTTAGTATTTGATGAGGTTCTAGATCGTGTAGCAATAGACGCCGAGTTTGTTCTCTCGCAACAAATACGCCACAGCATCTTGCAGGTCACCCACGCTTAGTCTTCGCTGATGAAAGAGCTGCGATTTTTTTTGATTCCAGATCGACGCGTTTTATGAACCAAACGTCGTACTTTTGAAGCATGAGTAGGCTTGGTGGCAAAACGTATACGTGGCTCAATCAGTGCGGTGCAAATCATTTCAGCTAAGCGATCCTCAGCATCTCTGCGATTTTGCTCTTGGCTGCGTGTGGTGCGAGCTATAATCAAGATAGCGCCATCATAAGTCAGCCTACGACCGGCTAAAATGCGCATCCGCTCTTTGACTTTTGGTTTCAGAGCTAAAGTGCCATATAAGTCGAAGCGTAATTGCACTGCTGATGAGACCTTGTTCACGTTCTGCCCACCTGGGCCTCCTGCGCGCACAAAAGATACGGACAAGTCTCGATCCGGGATTATTGTCTTACCCGCTAGAATTGGCATTATCTAGATTTCGGCTAGCTGTGCTTAGCACTCGAATTTCGTGTTGCGCAACTGGAATTTTAATTTTATTGTCGCGGAATAAGCGCCAAATAATTCGATTAATATCAGATCGAACGTTATTCACGCCATTCATTGGGTCACGAATCCAAAAACGAGCTTCGAGTTTCATGCCGTAATCTTCAAAAGACATTAGACGGGATACGGGTGCTGGTTCGCGCAAAATACGGGGGTGATTGCTAGTCGCTTCTATTAAAAGTGCTAGCGCTATCTCAGGATCATTATCGTAACTTACTAGGACTGGTAAGCGCAGTCGTACACGTTGGTCTGAGTAGCTCCAGTTGATGACTGCATTGGTGATCAAGTTTTGATTTGGTACTAGTGTTTCAACACCATCACGGTCTCGCACAACCACAAAACGACCTCGTAGTTCTTGTACCCACCCAAAGTTTTCTGTGCTTGTGCCAGTATGTTGTGTAAAACTAATTACATCGCCTGGTTTGATGGATTTATCCATTAGCAATACAAACCCGCTGACGAAATTACTTGCTATTGCTTGCAAACCAAAACCTAGACCCAAGCCGATTGCTCCCGTTAGGACAGTTAAAGCTGTCAGATCAACGCCCGCAGCATTAATGCCTAAGAGGACGCCTAAACCAATTAAGAAGAAATATGCGAACTTTGAAATGCCTACTCGCGTGGATAGTGCGAGTTCTTCTAGACTCATGACACGTCGTTCTAAGGCGCGTGAGATTAAACTCATTAGAAGTATAAAACCAGTCACCACTACAATGCCTTTCAGTAGTGCCCAAAGACTAAATGAGGCTTTTCCTGGGATTAGATCAATACCATCAAGTGTTGCTTCAAGGATATTAAACCAGCCTACTATTTCAAAAATTATTCCGATTGATAGTATCCAAGCAATTCTTGTCTCCCAATGAACAAACCAATTACCCGCACCAAGAGTTATACGCAAACCAAAAAGTGTGCAACGCAATACACCTAAAGCCGCAACCAATTTCGCTGCAATGTCCAGTACGTTATCTGCTAGACCTAATTTAATTGCTAAAGGTTGTGCGATACCGATCACCATTAAGGCAATTAAATATGGGATAAATATCGAAATGCCCTCTGCCATTTTGTTTGACCAGCGCCGTCCGATGGTTCGGGCAATACGACCGATAAAGATCGCAGTGAGGACAGCAATGAGAATCGCAAAAATTTCGCTCATACCGTTACTACTTAATAATTCTTGGAGTAATTGATTGGCGGAGATAGCCTGTTGGTTCATGGTTTGTTTATCCTCAGTAGGTAGGCTTTTGTACCTTTCACAGTCTTGTTGTTATTGCCTCTAGATCAGCAGGTAGCTTAGCGAAGCGTCCCGGTGGATTCCACGGGGTTGCCGGGTCATGGAAATCCGAGCCGGTTGAGGCTGCTAATTTAAAGCGCCTACTAAGTGTAGCAAGGCGATCCAGATCACTTCGACCCATGCCCCCTACGCTGACCTCCATCCCCTGGCCTCCTTGGGCTTGAAACTCCGCTAATAGCTTGGCGAGTGCCCCTGAGGAGAGCTTGTAGCGATGGGGGTGCGCAAGCACAACCTGAGCTCCGGAGTGCCGCAGAGCCTCGAGTGTCAAGCTCAGTTCAGGCCACGTAATTGGCACATGCCCTGGCCGCCCACTTGCTAACCAACGATCGAAGGCCTCTCCAATGCTACTGACCAAACCTAGCGAAAGCAGTGCACGCGCTAGATGCATTCGTGTGGGCACTGCAGCTTCCACGCTGATGGAAGCTGCGAGTTCTCGTCCGGGCAGGAACACCTTACGCGTTAAGCGTTCACCAATTTCGTTGATGCGCACTTGCCTTAATTTACGTATCGTCGCTAAATGGACCGCTAATGCCGCGTCGTTTGCATCAAGTCCGAGACCCAGAATATGCAGCGTTTGTCCGCGCCAAGCACTGGAGACTTCGACACCTGTGGAAAAACGAATTCCCAGCGCTGCGCATGTGCTCGCCGCTAATTCACATCCAGCTGTAGTGTCGTGATCTGTGAGCGCTGCATGTGCGACGCCGCGCGTAGCAACTAGCTGCATTAATTCGTCAGGGGCTAACACACCATCAGAAAAATGACTGTGCATATGTAGATCGGCGAGCGTGTTGATTTCTTCCATCACCGGTATATTACTCACCCTATGACTGCCCCCCGCGTTGATTGGGATCTAATTGATACTGTACTTCTTGATCTCGATGGTACTTTGCTTGACTTGGCTTTTGATAATTACCTTTGGCTTAGTCGAATTCCTGCTATTTTTGCTACAAAAAACGCACTTTCTCAAGCAGAAACATATGCTCAACTGGCACCACGCTTCACTGCTGTGCAAGGCACTTTACAGTGGTACTCAATTGATTATTGGAGCGAACAGTTAGATATAGATATTGCTGCAGTACACCGCGAAGAAGTAGCCCGAGTCGCTTGGTTGCCCGGCGCACAAAATTTCTTGGTAGCGATGCGCACAAAAGGCAAGCGAATAGCCTTGATGACGAATTCACATCCAGTTATTTTACAAATCAAGCACGCACACACTGGGGTGTTAGATTATCTAGACGCAGCTTATACATCTCACGGTTTTAATGCACCGAAAGAGGACCAAGGTTTTTGGAAAGCAGCGCTGGCCAAAGAAAAATACAACCCAGAGCGAACTCTATTTATAGATGATAGTAAAACTGTATTGCAGTCTGCCATTGACTCAGGCATTCGTTGGGTGTTTGCAGTTCGTTTGCCCGATACTTCCTCGCAACCCCATTCGCATGAAGAATTCTTGGCTATTGATGCGCTCACTGATTTAATTAACCCTTCTTAGAAAGAGGCCATTCTTAAAATTTAGCGACCCGCTCCACCATTGTTACGCCGACTGTTTCCATTGCGATTTCCAAACCGTGTCTCTTGGGGTCGACGCGGCGGCCATTTTAGTTCAGGCAACAGTTCACTTGAAATAGCTTCGTATGGAATCTTACGACCGATAAAGCGCTCTATATCCGGGAGTCCTACGGCGTATTCTTCACAGGCAAAGCTAATTGCATCACCCTCTGCGCCAGCACGTGCCGTGCGACCTATACGGTGTACGTAATCGGCTGCATCTTGGGGCAAATCAAAATTAAATACATGACTAACATCAGGGACATGCAAACCGCGTGAGGCGACGTCTGTAGCAATCAATACAGCCAGGCGGCCTTCGTGAAAATCCTTCATAAAGCGGAGGCGTTTATTTTGAGGGACATCGCCGGAGAGTGCTTGCGCGTCTATATCATTGGCGCGCAAGACGTCTTCTAGTCGTTCAGCCATACGTTTAGTATTAACAAAAATCATGGTGCGCTCAGCTTGAGCTTTGCGCAGTAAGGATACCAGTAGTGGCATCTTCTCAGTCATGGCGGGGTAATAAATAGTTTGACGGACGCGATCTGCAGTTATTTTTTCAGGTTCGATGCGTACCAGTTCTGGATTACTCATGTGCTCATAGGCAAGTTCAAGAACGCGTTGAGACAGCGTTGCTGAAAACAGCATGGATTGACGTTTTTCCGGGGCGGGTAAGCGCCGCAGCATGTAGCGAATATCGGCAATGAAACCTAAATCAAACATACGGTCCGCTTCATCTAAGACGACAGCTTGTACTTCGCGTAATTCAAAGACGTTTTGTTTGTAATAATCAATAATTCGGCCTGGAGTTCCAATGAGCACATCGACACCTACTTCAAGGTCGCGTCGTTGTTTTTCATAATCTACGCCACCAAAGACCACAGCGGTCTTTAGTCCCGTGTGCTGACCAAGTACGATGGCATCATTGTAAATTTGCACGGCTAGTTCCCGAGTGGGCGCAATGATCAAAGCGCGTATAGCGCTCGTTGTGCGTGTAGCTGCAGCTGGTTTGGTCAGTAGATTTTGAAATAAAGCGACTAAAAAGGCCGCTGTTTTGCCTGTGCCCGTCTGTGCTTGTCCGGCGATGTCGCGTCCGGATAACGCAAAAGGCAGCGTTTGTGCTTGGATGGGCGTGCAGCGACTGAAGCCAGCCTTTTGGATCCCATGCATCAGACTGGGCACTAGATCTAGAGATGAGAAAGTAAGGTCAGAGAGGTGAGCGTCAGACATTTAATACCATTACTATAAAGAAGGGGCATCGAAAAAAACTATATAAAAAATGCATTTGACGCTTGCAAAACTGGCCAAGACGAGTTAAAAATGCACCCAGGTGAGAGTAGTTTGCAATATGATCTTCTGCTAGCCTCTCAACCTCCCACAACTATTTGATATTCCATAAGGGAAACCCTCTAATCGCGCGAGCCAATATTCCTAGTGTAACCGTTCTAAAGACCTTTAGGCATCGTGCTTAGCTATGGGTTCAAATTTACCATTCTATTAAAACCACTCCAGCAAAGACCTTATATTCCCCCTACCCACACTCCTATTGGAGGTTTAACCGCGTGAGCAGTACTCACATTATTCACACCAGTGATGTGACGTTTGAAATAGACGTCTTAAAGTCCGATAAACCCGTTCTGCTTGATTTTTGGGCTGAATGGTGCGGTCCTTGTAAAATGATTGCGCCCATCCTCGATGAGGTGGCGAGTCAATACGCAGACAAACTGCGTATCGCGAAATTAAATATTGATCAAAATCCACAGACCCCTCAGAAGTTTGGCATCCGGGGCATACCAACGTTGATTCTTTTTAAGAATGGCGTCGTAGAGGCTCAAAAAGTAGGCGCTGTGTCTCGGCTGCAACTGACTGCTTTTTTGGATAGTAACCTGTGAGGGGTAGCTATCTCGGGAATCAGGGTCGTAATCGGCCAAATAAAGGTCCGCGCCAAGGTAACCGCGATCCTAATCGTGGTGGTTATGGCGGTGGGGGAGGCCGTCATGGCAATGTTGGTGGCCCGATGCACGATGAAATGCCGATGGATCACGCACCATTTATCGATTTCGGCGAAGAAGCAGAAATAATCAGTGCCTCTGAGTTAGCAGCTTCACGTAACGCGATGAATTTGACAATGCTCAAGGCAATGCCCATCACTAAACTGGTGGCATTGGCAGAGTCTTTGGGTGTTGAGAATATGGCCCGCTCGCGCAAGCAGGATATTATTTTCAGTTTGCTGAAAGCTCATGCGCGCAAAGGCGAAGACACTTATG
>SHZO01000048.1 GCA_009692285.1 Gammaproteobacteria bacterium
CAGAGGCTGGCTGCAAAACCTGGAAACTCACATACAGGTCTAGCCTTAAAGAATTTCTTAGTAGGTAGAGTTGCCGGAGTTTAAGAGTGAAAAAAAACTTAGTTTGTTGGCAATGCGGAGCATCCCTAGCCGAACTCAGTATGCCATTACGAAGACTAGATGTATGTCCTAAATGTCATAAAGAACTACATGTCTGCAAAATGTGCGTAGAGTATGATATACGTGTTGCGAAACACTGCCGTGAACCCACTGCAGAAGAAATACAGCATAAAGAAAAAGCTAACTTTTGTGATCACTTTAAACCAAAAGCTAACGCATTTATCCAACCTGATATTATTGGAATCGATAAAGCTCGATCTGAGCTTGATAGGCTTTTTAAAAAGTAGCTATTATGCTCCAGTTTAAAAATATTATAGGGCCAGGAAGTAAAGAGATATATCGTACTTTGCTACTCGCCTGGACGGCTTTAATTCTCAGCGCTTCACTGTACCCCTTTGATTGGAACTTAATTCTTTTTATAAATTCAACTAGTTCAGGCTTGCCTAAACTAATGCATTGGCAGAATCCCTCGCAACGCGATGCTATTGTCAATTTATTACTTTATACGCCTTTTGGATTTCTGGGGTATTTAGCATTTAAGCGTCTTTTAATACCAATTATTGGCGCAATAATTCTCGCGTTTATAGTTGAAGTTATGCAGCATGCGCTTCTGCCACGTGATCCAAGCTTAGCGGATTGGCTCTTGAATGTAATAGGCGCATTATTTGGTGCTTTAATATCAATATATTACAGAAAATTAGTAATAAAACCTATCTCGATAAAAATAACGGCGTTAGATATAACCCCTATAGAAAGTCTACTTTTAGCTCTCTGGATTAGTGCCCATTGTGCGCCATTCGTACCACGCTTAAGGCCAGGAAGAATTACTGTTGCACTAATTGAAAGTTTTGAAATATCAGTGCAGTCGAGCCTAATCGCGGGATACTTTGCTTGCTATATTATTTTACTTTCTTTAGTGAGAAAAAACTTACCCGTTAAATTTTTTTTAGTCTGGTTCCTAATAATATTAGCTTCTTCTCTTGTGATCCGTTTATTATTTATTGAGCAACACCTTTCATTAAATGAAATTTATGGCGCGCTACTCACTTTGCCTTTTGCCGGTTACAACTTAAATACGAACATTACTACTATACATAAAAAATTTTTCAAATTAGCCTGTGTAGGGCTTTTACTAGCAGGCCTGATACCATTGTTTTTTAATTTCCAAGCACGCCCTTTTATATGGCTGCCTTTTTGGGAGCTTACTATGGAAATACAGGATCCGGGTTCTTTGCCAATAATGGAACGTATCTTTTTATTGCTCGGTATTACCTGGTTATCCGTACATTTATCCGTTGGAAATAAATACTTTACAAAGGCACTGGGTTTTCTCATTCCTGCGTTTATAATTTTAAGTTATGAGTTTTTGCAACAGTGGTCACTTGTACGGATTCCTGATACTACTGATATTGTAATCCTGTTAATTAGTGCCGCACTAGTGCATACCGCATCGAAATTCGGAGGCATAATCTCTAGATGAAAAGTTTTGTACATATTCATATATATCAACCATTGCTGAATTTTTTTAGCCAAGGCCTTAAACCTCAAGAACTTGCGCTATGCGCTGCACTAGGGGCAGGGATTGGAATTTTTCCGGTTATTGGTATTGCTACTCCCTTACTAACAGCAATCTCTCTTTTTAAGCGTCTAAATTTTGCTGCTATCCAGTTAGTGAGCTACCTGGTGGCGCCACTTCAGTTACTGCTGATCATTCCTTTTATACGTCTTGGTGAAAAAATTATGCAGACACCCAAACAAGAAATTACATTAACTGCAATGATAAGTATTCTTGATCGAGGAATCATACCTGCGATTATTACTCTTCGGGATACTATGGTACATGCTGCTGTGGCTTGGCTAATAGTTGGTCCAATTTCTATCTATTTTCTTTTCAAGATTATTACTCCATTCTTTGAAAAGATTAATAGTAAAATCAATTTAAAGAGCTAAATATGATCATGAACTCCTCGTTTGTCACTCGAATACTTGAAGCAGACTACATTCCAGATATCTTTATACGCCATGGTATCCGCAATCTTCTTGCCCAGCGACTACGCGAAGAAAGTCGTAGTAATCCAGAGTTGCAACAAGCTCACTTAATGCAACTCGTAAATATTCTCCGCGATAGTCCTATAGCGATAAATACCGCTGAAGCCAATAATCAGCACTATGAATTACCTACAAATTTTTACCGCTTTATATTAGGTAACCACTTGAAATATTCAAGCTGCCATTTTGATAAATTTGATATCACTAAAGCGGCGCAGAATCTCAACTCTGCTGAAGAGCGCATGCTAGAACTAACATGTGAGCGCGCGCGCCTAATTGATGGTGAGAAAATTTTGGAATTGGGTTGTGGATGGGGATCCCTGTCTCTATGGATGGCAATGCATTACCCTAATTCTAAAATTACAGCTGTTTCCAATTCACGGACACAAAAGTTATATATTGATGCTAAGGCTAATGAATGTAGAATCCAAAACCTTGAAGTAATTACCTGTGATATTAATAAGTTAGATTTTATGCCTAATATCAAGTTTGACAGAGTTGTATCTGTTGAAATGTTTGAGCATACACGCAACTACCAGACATTACTCGCTCGCATTGCTTTATGGATGAACCCCAAAGCCACTCTCTTTATACATATATTTACTCATAAAAAATACGCATACACTTTTGATATAGAAAATAAATCTGATTGGATGGCAAAGTTTTTCTTTACGGGCGGCATTATGCCTAGCGATAGTCTGTTACATTATTTTCAGGAAGATCTGACTATTGTTGATCACTGGCGAGTCGATGGTAGGCACTACCAACTTACAGCCGAAGCTTGGCTTGCCAATATGGATGCTCATCGTTTCCAAATTATGCCCATCCTTGCGAGCACTTACGGCCAAGAGTATGCGAGACGCTGGTGGGTTTATTGGCGAATTTTTCTCATGTCTTGCGCAGAACTATGGGGCTACAGAAATGGTCGTGAGTGGGGCGTCTCACACTACTTATTTAAAATTTAGATATCTCTTCTTAATTTTTAGCCACTTGAGTGTTGCGTTCTGGAAAGTGGTCTAAAGTCCGCAATTGTGGAAACATTTTTAAATATAACCCCACAGAAATTAAACAGGCGCTACCACCTATTACCACTGCTCTAACTGGTCCCCACCAACTAGCTGTGAGTCCAGACTCGAATTCACCCAACTCGTTTGATGCGCCTATGAACATGGAACTCACCGCACTGACCCGACCCCTTATTTCATCTGGTGTTTCCAATTGCACGAGTAATTGCCTCACAAACACACTCAACATATCGCCTGCTCCAATAATAAATAGAGCAAGGCAAGATACCCAAAAAATATCAGAGGCTCCGAAGGCTATCGTACCTAACCCATAAACCACCACACCACCAAACATCCAACCTCCAACGTGGCGAGTAATGGGTCGATAGGTTAAAGCGAGTCCCATAATACCTGCCCCAATTGCAGGGGATGATCGCAAAATGCCCAACCCTACTGTACCCACATTTAAAATATCTGCTGCAAACATGGGTAGCAATGCAGTTGCGCCACCAAAAAGTACAGCGCAAAGATCTAGTGAGATTGCACCCAGCAAAATTTTACGATTCATTACAAAGCGTAAGCCCTCAGTAAATTCATATAGCGAAAAGTTTTTCTTTGTTGGCAAATTAGGCATAGGACGAATCCCAAATAACAATATAACTACAGAAATTAATAGGCCTAAAGAGAGGGTATACACCAGCAGTGCGCCTGAGATATTAATTAGCAAACCATCGCCGATGGCGTACAAAATACCACCCAGCGCAGGCCCAGTGATTACTGCGGCTTCAAACAGAAATGCGTTAGCTGCTACTGCAGATGGAAACACAGCAGCGGGCACAAGATTCACTGCCATGGCCTGTCCTGCTGGCATCCAAAATGCACGACCAGCTCCAAAGAGCGCCATCGCTACAAATACTGGCCAAACTTTGTTAAGGCCTGATAGCGTAAAAAAAATTAGTACTGCAGCGCACAAAGTCTCTATTAAGTAAGCACAGACCATAACTTTGCGGCGATCGTAACGATCCGCAAGATGCCCACCGGGTAAAACTAATGCTAAAAATGGTAGAAACTGCGCTAACCCCACTAAGCCTAGATCTAACGGGTCGTGAGTAATGGAATAGACCTGCCAACCGACTGCCACTCCAAGCATTTGCCAAGCAATAGTGGCCAAGAATCGGCCCAAGGCATAACGACGAAAATCGCGATAACTTAATGCAACTCGTATTGCAGAGGTCTGTTTCGTCAAGTCAATCTCCAACATTACATGGTAGTTATGTTAACGTTTACTCACAAAATCACAACGATATCGGAGAGATTCCATCCATGAGTACGCTAAAGATTACTCGCCATTTTGCGACCATAAAAAATGGCCGCTGGGGCGATAGACAAGTACATTATCGACGTATAGGCACAGGTCCATTAGTGATTTGTTTCCATCAATCACCCCTCTCCTCCCGCGACATGGTAAGCACTATGGAGCTATGGAAGAACGATTTTACCTGCATTGCGCCTGACTCTCCAGGCTTTGGTCTTTCAGATGCACTCAAAGTTAATGAGGCGCAAATGGAGGATTTTGCTGATGCTGCAATTGAATTCTTTGATGCTATCGGCGTCAAAAAAGCTGCTGTTTATGGGTTCCACACGGGGGCAATGATCGCTGCAGCAGTTGCTGCAGCCTACCCTGACAGAATTACGTGCGCAGCCTCTAACGGCTACGTCTTGCTGAACGGCGATGAGCGGGAGGATATTCTTAAAAATTATTTACCTGAGTATGTCCCCTCATGGGATGGCTCTCACTTAACCTGGCTTTGGGCGCGGATGCGCGAGCAGAGTATTTTCTTTCCGTGGTATCGCAAGGGACAGCCCGACCGACTTGATTTTGATTTACCTTCACCGGAAGCTCTACATACGAGCCTGCTTGATTTTATGCGCTCAGGCGATAACTACCGTGTGGGCTATCGCGCAGCCTTTAGCATGCGCTCGGATCTAACCCTACGTCACATGCAAATTCCAACTCTAATTACAGCCTCTAAATTTGATGTGCTAGCTTCCCATCTGTCACGCATTAGGCAAAAAAGCGTCAATGTCACAGTGCGAGAAGGCGGAACATCTGAAGACACTTTAGACCTTTGCCGTGATTTTATAAAGAACCACAAACCGCCTGCAGCACCACAAATAAAACCACCCGCTGAGATACCAGGTCGCTTATGGCAAGACTATGTGAACCTTAAGGAGGGTCAGTTACGCATTCATCGTAACGACGATGCTACCGGGCGCCCAGTGCTAGTACAACATGATGCCGCAGGTTCTTCAGAGATTGTGGGCAATCTAGCAGCAGGATTCATTGGCAAGCGACCTGTGATTGCGATCAACTTGCCAGGCCATGGAGAATCAGACAATACATTCCCGTCAAATAATGTAACGGTTACAAGTTACGCGCTTGCAGTGCTTGAAGTAATAGACGTCCTGAAACTTAAAGAAATAGATTTTATAGGTACTTGGGGGGGGGGCTTAGTCGGATTAGAGCTGGCAGCTCTAGCACCTAATCGTCTAAAACATTTGGTAATGGCTGATGTACTCTACTTTGACGAGACATTACGTAATGATCTTAAAATAAATTATACTCCTGATATTAAGCCAAACTGGTTTGGCGGGCACTTATTAGAAGCATGGCACTTAATCCGTGACCAGGGTTTATTTTGGCCCTGGTACGACAGAACTAAGCGCGGCATCATTCGTCAACCCTTATATATTGATCTAATGATGATTAATGCGCGTGTATTAGAACTTTTTCGTTCTAATGGCATGTGGCGTCAAGCTTACCAAGCACACTTTAACTATCCATTAAAAGAAAAATTATTAGTGTCAAAGATACCACTACTATTTGTTGCACCGAGTTGGGACCCACAACTAGATGTCACTCAGCAAGCTGCCCGCGATTTTCCACGCGCCTCATTTGTTAAGATGCCGGATACGATGAATAGCTGGGCGGAGAATTTAATCCCTTTCTTAAGCGGTCTAGAATGAGCTTTACTTAGCGAGTATGTCTATGAATAAAAGAATACTGTTAACTGTTTTATGCGGACTGCTACCAAGCTTAGCTTTCACACAAGATATCATTACAGTACCAAATATGACCATCACACAAACAGCTTTGCCACTTTTAAATCAGGGAGTAGAACTTACTAAAGTTGGTCCTGGTTATTACAGTTTTCGACATTTAGGATTGCGTAATATATTTATAATTACAGATGATGGGGTGATTATCACAGACCCTATCTCAACAGAAACTGCAAATCTTATGCGTTCAGTGATCCGCAAACTCACAACGCTGCCTGTGAAGTATGTAATTTACAGCCATCAACACTGGGATCATGTGAGAGGTGGAAAAATATTTAAAGAAGAAGGCGCTCAATTTATAAGCCATCAAAATTGTGTCGCTCACTTTACGGACTTGCCTGACCCAGAAATAGTAATGCCAGATAAAACATTTAGCGAGAATTTATATGTTGTCAATCTTGGTGAGCGCTCATTGAAACTGCAGTATTTAGGCAGAAATCATGGCAATTGCTTAATTATAATGACACCAGATAAAACAAATATCCCTTTTATCGTGGACCTAGGTACTGCTGGCGGTATGCCTCTAGGTTATATGTCTGATTATTCTTTACACAACTGGATTCGCAGTCTTAAAGAATTAGAAAGCTGGGATTTTCAACACTACATTGGGGGTCATGGTATCGCCGTAGCGCCTAAGATTCGATTGACAGAACGTCGCGAGTACCTTGAAGCACTAATGCATGAAACTAAAAAAGAATTAGATGCCAATACGCCCATCGATAATATTCCAGATATTGTTGCACAAAATTTACAAGCAAAATTTCAGAATTTACGAGGATTTAATGGATTAGTCCGTGACAATACGCGTCGCGTCATCACCTATTATAGTATCGGCTGGTGAAACGAGTCGCCGTATTTTGTGGTGCTAATAGTGGGCGTCTGCCAGCCTATACGGAAGCTGCTAGCACCTTAGGCAAAATACTTGCTGCTCAGAAAATTGGGCTTGTTTATGGTGGTGCATCCATTGGTTTAATGGGTGCAGTAGCTGATGCCGCTCACAAAGCAGGTGGCGAAGTCATAGGTGTGATTACTGAAGCGCTCATGGCCCGCGAGGTTGGGCATACAGGCTTAGATGACCTACGTATTGTTAGTAATATGCATGAAAGAAAATCCTTAATGGCTCAACTTTCTGATGGATTTATTGCCTTACCAGGTGGGATTGGCACGCTTGAAGAATTATTTGAAGTATGGACTTGGGCACATTTAGAAATACATCGAAAACCATGTGGGCTGCTGAATGTAGCTGGCTTTTACACAGGATTAGAGCTATTTATTAATCATGTACAGCAGGAACATTTTCTACGCCCTGGAGTGAGGGAGATGCTGCAGATAGACTCAGACCCAGAAAGGCTAGTAGATGCATTGCGCGCTATAAGTGCTGATTAATTTCTAAATAAATCCCCGTAGGATCAAACATCAACATCGATCGTAAATGAATCACACTACTGACATCATGAGAGAGCACAGTCCATATCGTTGGCGGCTGGGAAATAGTCGCCCCAGCTGCTACAGAACGAACATGAATTCAGCAAGCATTATCGGTCTGTATGATTATAATTGGTTCGCCAATACGTACCTTGGTACGATTGACTGAGATTACGTTATCTAACGTTGCGTCAAGATATTGCAGAAATCCAATCATACCAATATGCGGATCTTACGCCTTCAGTATGACAAGCTTCACAGGTTCATCACGCGGCCTAACTGGTGGGAACCCTACTTTAGCTAAAAACCCATTGTCATAAAAGATTTTCTAGCCAAAAACCTCTATATAGAAACTAGCTTATTTTTCTTTGTTAGGCAAAATTAAAGTCGTTCTTCTAAAAATATTAGGCATTAATACTCTAAATATTTCTTTGCTATTAAATAATTTTTAAGCGTTTCTCTGCAACCCATTCACGCCAAATTGCCATTAGGACTGCAAGCACTACTGGCCCTATGAAGAGCCCAACTAGCCCAAAGGCACTTAATCCTCCTAAGACGCCAAACATTACAAGCAAAAAATGAACTCGAGTCGCGCCACTAATTACTAACGGCCTCACAATATTATCGATCCAACTGACAGCCGTTAGACCCCATAGACACAAACCAAGTGCTGCAACTGTTTTACCAGTCAAAAATAGCCATAAACTTGCTCCGCCCCACATAAAAGGCACGGCAAAGGGAATCAAACCTACAAGGAAAGTGAGAGATCCGAGCAAAGCAGGAGCTCTTAAACCCGCCGCCCAATAACCGATACCCGCCAGCACTCCCTGCGCCAGAGCTGCTAAAAATAAACCATACACGACAGCCTTAACCGTACTGCCAATCGCGTACATATAAGTTTTGACACGTACTTCACCAAAGAATTGTTGCAGCATCTTTTCAACTTGAGAAGCTAAGCGCTCTCCATCACGATACATAAAAAATAATGAAATCATCGCAATTAAAATTTTTATAATATTTCGCCCCACGCTACCAATAAAAAATCCGATCTGGCTAGAGAATTTTTTTATTAATTCTTGGATTGTATAATCTAAAGCGCTTGGATCAGATGCGAAATTACTTGCCAAGGAATGTATCTGAATTCCTATTACTGGTACGCGCTGAAGGCTCTCTGACTTACTTAAACTGACTAACCGCGGATAAAGCTCGCGATAAACTGGCATTACCTCAGCCTCTAATAAAATCAGAATATAAACTAGAGGCAGAATAATACCTGCGCTGAGTATTACAGTCATGATTCCTGCTGCAATTCCACTGCGGCCACCGACCAAACGCAAAAACCAATCATATAGTGGCCAAGTTACATAGGCGAGAATAACTGCCCATAACATAGGTACAATGAAAGGCTGCAAAATACCAAATGCAAGGAAAATCAAGCCTGCAAGCGACAATGCTACTATCAAACGGCGTAACCACTGTGCCCCTGCAATATCTTCCATCATAGTTTTACCATCATGTTAAATGTTCGGCTGTAATAACTACAAATAACAGCATGCACGGGTCATTCCAACGATTAATCCACGTGTGCTCATTCCCGCCTCGGACTAACGTATCTCCTGATGCAAGCTCTATTTCACGATCCTCCAATTTAAAAATAATTCTACCTGACAAAACCGCAATATAGTCCACTGTTAGATTATGGTGCATTAGAATTGCAGGAGAGCGTATACCACCGGGTAATTCTGCTACATAAAAACTAGTACCTTTAAATCCGGATCGATATGCATTTGCCGCAGTAACACCAGCGTCATTTATTAATAGAGGCAACTTTGCTGGCACAGAAGGCGTTTCCCAGAGACGCACTATTCGCGTGCCGTTAAGTTCAAAAGAATTGGATGACTCACAATCAGCAATAACTACCGACTTACCCGCAGAATCTACACTAGTCACTACGCGACGTAGGCGTGTCCATCGCCCATCTTCCGTTCTTACTCTTATTCGTCCTGAAGCTGCGTCCGCAGCCAAGGGCAATGAAAGTGATAATGGACTCGCTGCCATAGATTTCAGTGCATTAGGTCGAGACAAGAAGCGCATCATACTTTTACCCAGTCTAATATCGCTTTGGCTACTAAAGCAGGGTTTTCATGGTGCATCATGTGCCCTAAACTAGGCAACGTTTTAATAGTCAGATTTGCAATAAAGTCACCAAAAGGGGCTGCCACTTCATTGCCCTCAAGCATCGAAAGATGCACTGACTCAGCACCAATGAGCAATAAGGTATCTGCCGTAATCTCCCGCCAACACGCATCATATTCTTCCCGCCGGTATAAAATAGGATTGATTAGCCTGTGCCAAGGATCAAAACGTAATTGGACCCCCCCTGCCTGATTAGGTTTAGTCCATGCTCTTGCAATAAAATCTGCAATATCATGCGATAATCTTGTGTTACGACGCACTAAGTTCTTGGCCAGTTTTGCAACTGAACTATATTGCCCGGAATGTGGAACTGCCTGCAATTGATCTAACCAATCTCTATACCTTTTCGGAGCATCGGTAGGTGTGGTACGCGGCATGCCGAATCCTTCCAAAGAAATTAGCTGACGGATCCGCGCAGGGCGAACTCCTGCATACAGCGAGGCTACATTTCCGCCCATACTATGCCCTATTAGTCGAGCAGCGCCCCCAGGTACTAAGCATTCCAATAAGCACTCTAGGTCGGCAAGGTAATCAGGAAACCAATATGGCTCGGATGTGGCTTGACTGCCACCAAAACCACGCCAGTCAACTGCAGCAAAACTCCACTCACGCGGCAACTCATCAACTAAAAACTGAAAAGTATCTGCACAGTCTTGGTACCCATGTAGCAAAATAAAAGGATCTTTACAAATAGGGCCCCAGAATAAGACGCGATATTTTAGACCGCGGACATTAATAATCTCTTCCCGCGCTGGCACTCTTGCAACGTACATTAAGTACCTAAGAAAATTGAATATGCCGAGTTTTTAGTCTCATCAATCCAAGGATATTGCAATTCAGTCAGATGCAAGAGGAAATCTGGATGTGTTGCTGGAGGCACTTGGATGCCTACCATAACTCGTGCTGCATCCGAGCCATGATTGCGATAATGGAACATTGTAATATTCCAGCGCGCGCCAATGGCTTCGAGAAAACGGAGCAAGGCGCCAGGGCGTTCAGGAAACTCAAAACGCAACAAGATCTCATGCTGCAGGCCATGCGCATGGCCGCCAACCATATAGCGCACATGCGACTTAGCTAAATCGTTATCCGTCATGTTTGTCACAACGTAGCT
>SHZO01000049.1 GCA_009692285.1 Gammaproteobacteria bacterium
CTAGCAAGCGCTTAGGGAGTGCTTGCAATTCTAATGCAGCAGTTGAATCCATCACACGTGGGTCATCTGGAATAAACGACAGACGTACTGGCTCTGAGCCAGTCGCAATAATACAGTTATCAAAGCTAATACGTTGGAGACTATCAACAGCATCAAAACTGGCTTGCCCTGAAAGTTCAACTAAACCAGGTGCCACAAAACGAGCATCACCTTTCAATACTTTAATTTTTCGTTTCTTAGCTAATACTTGCAAACCTCCGGTGAGCTTACTCACGATGCCAGATTTCCAACTACGTAGTTTATCAATGTCAATTCGAGGTTGGCCAAATTCTAGGCCGTGGGCGGACATTGATTCAACCTCATCTAATACCTTAGCAGCATGCAACAAAGCTTTTGAGGGAATGCATCCGACGTTCAAACAAACGCCCCCCAAATTTTCCCAACGCTCAAGCAAAACCACCTCAAAACCTAAATCAGCTGCGCGGAATGCCGCTGTATAACCACCTGGACCCGCACCAATAACTAGAACGGGCGCATGAAGATCAACTTGGTGATTAAAAATAGGTGTATTGACGGCGGGCGCCAATGCGCCAAGCGCACCAGTTGTATTTTTTATGAGCGGCACAGCATCTATCTGGATCTGCACACGTGCGATTAAACTACCTGTTGAAATTTTATCACCTACGACTACCAGCAACTCTTTAACAATACCAGCCAAAGGTGCAGGCACATCCATCGTCGCTTTATCAGTCTCCAAAGTAATCATTGGTGTATCTATATTTAACATTTCACCAACTTTTATTAATACATCTATCACAGATATTTCTGAAAAATTTCCTATATCCGGTACTAAGATATCTATAATTTTCATAAAATTATTTAATAACTTAAGACGTCACTGCAGAAATAAGTTCGGTAGGTTTAGAGAGGCACTCTACCAACCAAGAAGTGAAGCGAACGCCTTCTGCGCCATCAATAACGCGGTGATCATAAGAAAGTGATAGGGGTAAAATTAAGCGCGGGACAAATGAACCGTCGCGATATATAGGTTTCATCCTTGAGCGTGAAACCCCTAAAATAGCAACTTCGGGCGCATTAATTATAGGCGTGAATGCTAAGCCTCCAATACCACCTAAACTAGAGACCGTAAAACAACCACCTTGCATATCAGCAGCGGCTAACTTACCGTCACGTGCGCTCGCTGAAAGGGCAGTTAAATCACGTGCGATCTCAAAAATATCTTTTTTATTGACATCATGAATGACAGGGACAAGTAAACCATTTGGTGTGTCTGCAGCAAAGCCTAAGTTAAAGTATTTTTTATAAATTAAATTTTTACCTTCTATGTCTAGAGAAGAATTAAATTTAGGAAACTTATTAATTGCGCGTATACATGCGGCAATAATAAATGACAATGGAGTGAGCTTTACCCCCTGCTCTACAGCGCGATCTTTGAGTGAATAACGTAATAGCTCAAGCTCGGTAATATCTGCTTCATCAAACTGAGTTACGTGAGGGATATTTATCCATGCCGCAGACAAACGCGATCCAGATATTTTTTGTACGCGTGAAAGAGGCTGAGTATCAATTTCCCCAAAAGCTGAAAAATCTATAATAGGTACTTTCGGTAGAGCAGATACAGGGGCTTTTAAAGTGCCTTGCAGAGCGCTCTTCACCCAAGCTTTTACATCTTCATGACTAATACGACCCTTGATAGCGCTACCAGTGACACGAGCTAAATCAACCCCAAGTTCGCGAGCTAAACGACGTACTGATGGACCAGCATGGGCACGTGAAAAAGTACTCTCTTGTATCACTGGCAAGCTATGCTGGACGAGTATAGCAATAGGTGCTGTAGGGTTCACTTCGGGAATGGCCACAGAGACGGATGGATTTGAAATGCTGAGTTCTGCAGCCGCAGCTAAGGGCTCCATGACAACATCGACGCTCAGCATTAACAATAAAGAGCCCGAAGCTACTTTAGACCCTTTTTCAATATGCAGTGAATGGACAATACCAGCATCTGGAGATGGGACATCCATCGTAGCTTTATCAGTCTCTAAGGTAGCAATTGGACCATCTATCTCAAGTCGATCACCGACTTTAACCAAAACATCGATAACAGAGACTTCAGCAAAGTTACCAAGATCCGGAACAAAAATTTTAATAATTTCCATAGTTTTTTACTTATCAGGAATTCAAGGGATTTAACTTGGAGATATCAATATTAAGTTTAATCAAAGCTTTTTCAACTGTAGAAATTGGTAAGCTCCCCTCATCTGCTAAAGCTCGTAAAGTTGCTAATATAATAAATTGGCGATCCACCTCAAAGTGATGGCGCAATGCAGCGCGCGCATCTGAACGACCGTATCCATCAGTTCCTAGTACTACGAACCTACCGGGTACCCACTGCCGAATTTGATCAGGCACGTTGCGCACATAATCTGAGGCGGCAATGAATGGGCCTTTTTGATCAGATAAACTCACTGCAACATATGGCTGCTGAGCCACTGACCCAGGGTGTAGCAAACTCCAACGCTCACATTC
The DNA here is from genome assembly GCA_009692285.1 of Gammaproteobacteria bacterium. Taxonomy (GTDB): domain Bacteria; phylum Pseudomonadota; class Gammaproteobacteria; order Steroidobacterales; family Steroidobacteraceae; genus UBA964. The sequence goes on from SHZO01000049.1 coordinate 2,548, forward strand.
AAGCGCATCCCTACGTAACTCACTATAGCTAGGCACAGCAAATACATCGCAGCACACACCGAAGTCATTTGCTAATATTTCTGCTGCTGCAATCACCTCTCTCAAGATAGCTCCTGATCCTAACAATGTTGCCTGTAAAATATTTTCCTTATTTTTTAAATCTTCTCTAAGCGGATCTGTCTTTAATTTCAAACTAGAAAAAAGATACATTCCTTTAAGAATGCCAGCTTCAGCCCCAAGAGGTAGCGGTGGCATAGCGTAATTCTCATTCATGACAGTAACGTAATAAAATACGTTCTCACCTTCAGCAAACATACGGCGCATGCCATCTTGAATAATAACTGCTAATTCATAAGCATAAGTTGGATCGTAACTCCGGCAATTTGGAACCATCGTAGAGAGCAACTGGCTATGACCATCTTGATGCTGCAATCCTTCGCCAGCGAGCGTAGTGCGTCCCGCAGTAGCACCCATCAAAAATCCACGGGTCTGCATATCCCCCGCAGCCCAAATAAAATCACCAACCCGTTGAAAGCCAAACATCGAGTAGAAAATATAAAATGGCATCATATTGATACCGTGATTCGCATATGCTGTCCCAGCAGCCATCCATGAACACAAAGCACCAGCTTCGTTAATCCCTTCTTCTAGTATTTGTCCTTTTTTATCCTCTCGGTAGGACATGAGCTGATCAGCATCTTGTGGTGTATAAAGTTGACCTTCAGAGGAATAAATACCGACCTGACGAAACAATCCTTCCATCCCAAATGTACGCGCCTCATCGGGTACAATTGGCACTACGTAACTACCCAAGTTATTGTCTTTAAGTAGCATGGTCAGCATACGTACAAAAGCCATGGTAGTAGAGATCTCACGGCCATCACTACCATCTAACAAAGATTTAAAAGTTAAAAGTGTAGGAATTATCAATGGCGCAGCAATACATCGACGCACTGGCAAATAACCACCTAACGCCTTGCGATGCTCCCGTAAATAACGCAATTCAGGACTATCTTCTGCAGGCTTACTAAAAGGTAGTCGAGAGATTTCTTCATCAGAAATAGGGATATTAAAACGATCTCGGAATGCTAACAAATCATCATTTGAAAGTTTCTTTTGTTGGTGAGTCACCATCTGACCTTCACCAGATTTACCCATACCAAACCCTTTAACGGTCTTAGCTAAAATAACCGTCGGCTGCCCCTTATGTGTAATTGCCGCAGCATAAGCAGCAAAAACTTTTCGTGGGTCATGTCCACCCCGGTTTAAGCGCCAAATCTCCTCATCAGACATATTGGCTACCATTTCTTTCAACTCAGGATATTTTCCAAAGAAATTTTCTCGCGTATAGGCACCACCTTTTGACTTAAAATTTTGATACTCACCATCAACACACTCCTCCATAACACGCCGTAAGTAACCAAGATTATCTTTGGCTAGAAGAGGATCCCAACGCGAACCCCAAACTACTTTAATAACATTCCAACCTGCACCTAAGAATGCAGCTTCAAGTTCTTGGATTATTTTACCATTACCACGTACAGGACCATCAAGACGCTGCAAATTACAATTAATAACAAATATCAAATTATCAAGCTTCTCACGTACTGGCATTGTCAGCGCGCCCATTGATTCAGGCTCATCCATCTCACCATCGCCTAAAAAAGCCCAAACCTTTCGATCTGACACAGCAACTAACTTACGATTCTCAAGATACCTCTGGAAGCGCGCCTGAAAAATAGCTTGCATGGGACCAAGGCCCATTGAGACTGTCGGAAACTGCCAAAAGTCCGACATCAACCAAGGGTGAGGATATGAGGACAAACCATCACCGGCGACTTCTTGTCGAAAGTGCCGCAATTGATCTTCAGTCAATCGACCTTCTAGGTAAGCCCTAGCATAAATACCAGGGGCGACATGTCCTTGGATAAAAATCATATCCCCAGAATGCTCCTTCGTAGGTGCACGCCAAAAATGATTAAACCCAACTTCATAAAGTGTTGCCGCAGAGGCATAACTCGCAATATGTCCGCCATACTCCGAAGAAATACGGTTGGCATGCACTACCATTGCCATCGCATTCCAACGGATGTAGGCCTCGATGCGGCGCTCCATTTCTCGGCTGCCAGGATACTGTGGCTGCTGAACGAGGGAAATAGTATTCAGATAAGCAGTATTTGGTTTAAACGGCAAATAGGCTCCAGAGCGCCGCGTGCGGTCAATGAGCTTCTCAAGTAAATAATGAGCTCGTTCTGCACCGTGCGTCTTGAGAACAGAATCAATAGATTCCAGCCACTCCTGCGTCTCACCGGGGTCCAAATCATCGTGCTTTAATTTATCGGACATGCACTATTCCAAGGATTAAAATTAAGTGATGTATGTTACCTCAGTAAGAGCAGCCGGTGCCTGACTCCTCTGTGGTAGCATTCTAAATACTGCTCATGAGCGAATATCTCACCTTACTCCGGCCGGACGATTGGCACCTACATCTGCGCGATGGAGACGTGCTACGTGATGTTTTACCCCATACAGCTGAACGTTTTGCTCGGGCCGTAATAATGCCCAACTTAAAGCCGGCAATCACAACTACTGCGCTCGCCTCAGAGTATCGAAGTCGCATTTTAGCCGCGCTGCCAGTAGGCTCAGATTTCCAACCGTTGATGACCCTCTACCTGACTGATCATACTCCCGTAACAGAGATCGATCGTGCGCACCAAAGTGGTTTTATCGTTGGCTGCAAACTCTACCCTTCTGGCGTCACTACCCACTCCGATGCCGGGGTCACAGATATAAGAAAAATTGATCTTGTACTAGAACGCATGAGCCAACTTGGCTTAGTGCTTCAAGTTCATGGCGAGGTGACTGACTTAAATATTGATATCTTTGATCGCGAGCATTATTTCATTGACACTGTCCTTGCTCCACTCGTACTTAGACATCCTAAGCTACCTGTTGTTTTTGAGCATATAACAAGCTCTGCTGCGGTGCATTTTGTCACTCATACACGAACTAGAGTCGGCGCGACCATCACACCGCAACACTTGCTATATAACCGTAATGAAATTTTTAAAGGCGGCATCCGACCCCACTTTTATTGCTTGCCTATCCTTAAAACAGAAAAAGATCGGATCGGATTGTTAGCTGCTGCAACAAGTGGTAATCCTCGTTTTTTCTTAGGCACAGATAGTGCGCCTCATGCACGTCACACCAAAGAATCTGCCTGTGGCTGTGCGGGAATGTATTCGGCTCATGCTTCACTTGAGCTATATTTAGAGGCATTTGAAAATGCAGGTGCATTAGAAAAATTTGAAGGTTTTGCTTCTAAATTTGGCCCAGATTTTTACTCTCTACCGAGAAACATAGACACCTTAATCTTGCAAAAAAAATCCTGGATTGCTCCGGCCTCCTACATATTTGGCAGTGATGAAATAATTCCCATGCATGCCAACCAACTTTTACGTTGGCAAATCAAATGATTTCAACTCCCTCTTTGAGCATGGCCAGACGCTTTCGTGGTTTTCTGCCTGTGGTCATCGATGTCGAAACCGGTGGCTTAAATTCTGCCAGGGATGCGCTGTTAGAAATTGCCGCTGTCTTAATTGAAATCTCACCAGAAGGACTAGTTTCACTAGGTAAAACGCATAGTTTCCATATAAAACCATTTGCAGGAGCCAATCTTGAACCAGCCTCATTGTCTGTAACAGGTATCGATCCATTCCACCCCCTTCGTCCAGCAATTGATGAGGCGGATGCTCTTGAGCGTATTTTTAAAGAAATTAGAGAGGCCATGCGTCGCTACGAATGCAAGCGAGCCATCTTAGTTGGCCATAATTCTTCCTTTGATTTAGCATTTTTAAATGCGGCAGTTACACGCACAGAGATAAAACGTAATCCCTTCCACCCCTTCTCCAGCTTTGACACTGTAACACTTGCTGGAGCTGCACTCGGACAAACGGTACTTGCTAAAGCCACTGTAGTCAGTGGATTAGATTGGGATTCAGGCTCAGCGCATGCGGCAGCTTACGATGCAGAGCGCACCGCAGAAATTTTTTGCAAGGTTACTAACTTTTGTCTGCCAAGCTATCTCGCAGCAGACCAGAATGCTCAAGACCTAGGTTGGCACAGTAATAACAGCCTACCCAATGCTCACGATCTGAGTAAGCATATTAACAACGATACTACGCCTTAACAGCTCCAGCCTTTTCAAGCACTTGCTTCAGCTCACCGCTTCGATACATCTCCAATGCAATATCGCAGCCCCCCAATAATTCACCGTTAAGATACAATTGCGGGTAAGTAGGCCAGCTTGAATGGATCTTCAGCGCCTCACGTAATTCTGGATCTTCAAAAATATTGATATGTTGGAAATCAGCGCCGCAAGCACGTAAAGCGCCTACCGTTTGTGCTGAAAAACCACATTGAGGGAAATCAGGCGTACCTTTCATGAACAACACCACTGGTGCTGCGGCTAATTGAGCTTTAATTCTTGATGTAATATCCATTTTTTCATTCCTTAACTAAAGTAAAACGGTCTTCATTATCAGCGTGAAACAAAGCGCGCTGCGCGCCGCGCACCTAGCTCTGCCAACAAGTTCCATTGCTGGATAGCACTCAAACGCAGCCAACTGCCAATCTCCTCTGATGTGCGCATGCAACCCAAGCAGTGTCCCGTGGAATCCAGGGAACAAACACTGATACAAGGTGACATAGGCCCCATGCTCAAATCCGGTGCACTTAAATTCTCGGTACTTGGCATAGTCCTTTAGGTCTCATTAGGGCCAGTGTACAGAGCTACACCACATTGAATTATAAGAGGTACTGACCTATCCTTGAAGCTTCTTTATTCAGATATAGGCTTCCCATGAAAAACCCTCTAGATAACGTTAACTTAACCATCGCACTTGGTGTCATTTTTGCCGTGGTCATCATGTTATTACCGTTTACCCCAGGTGGCGAATTGAACACACTAAGCCTTGGCAGATGGTTACATATTGTAGCCGGTGTATTCTGGATTGGCCTTTTGTACTACTTTAATGTCGCGCAAATTCCTGGCTTGGCTGCGGCCAATGCTGACAAAGGCGGCCCAGGTGGTGCCGGAGTCATAAAGTACATCGCACCTCGCGCCCTTTTTTGGTTTCGTTGGGCAGCTTTGGCCACTTGGCTAACTGGTGCATGGGTTTTAGGTGCTGGTATTGTTCCAGCCTTTACGCTTGCCGAAGGCAGCATCGTGATTGGTATCGGCGTTTGGCTCGGTACTATTATGCTATTAAACGTCTGGGGCATCATTTGGCCAAATCAAAAGAAGGTCATTGGCGTAGTGCAAGCCACTGATGACGAAAAAGCCAAAGCACGTCGAGTAGCAGCACTAGCCTCACGCGTTAACTTTTTACTCTCTTTCCCCATGCTGATGTGCATGTCAGGTCAATCACATGGCTTGCCATTCTAAAATTATTTATTAATTTAATTTGATTAGGCTTTACGTTCCCGAGGGCAGCTTTAAAGTTGCCCTCGGTTTCATTAGAATAAAATGCTAACCAATCTCTAGCTCTCTTCGCATAACAGCCTGACAGAGCAAATAATGCAGACAATTATACTGGCCTTAAAAATTTTAAATATATTTGCAGAAAAATGAGGGCTATTCAGGGGCTGCGTTGCATCTGAAATGTGCCCTCGTGATACATGCTTTCACTAATCTGTAATAAAGCAATGCCATCAGAACTGAGCTCTCTATTTAAAGGAATGGGCAAAAGTTTTCTATCGCTATATGTCCATGTTGTAGCGGATTTACCAGGGGTCAATACTGTTAATTTATTATTTTTTAAAAATCCAAACTGATCGTTGTATTTCATTAATACAAAAGGTACACGAGCTGGATTAAATATTGAATTTCCTAAAATTGGATAACGTAGATCAAGCCCCAATAAATGCAAGGCCGTAGCAATCGTGTCGGGTTGCGAGGTGACATCTGTGAACTTTAAAGGAGCAATCTGATCACCAAAGATCACAGCCGGAATTCTAAAACTCTCAATTGGGAACGGACCATCTCCATAAACCCGCACATCATGATCTGCAATCACTAGAAAAACAGTATTATTAAAATAATCTGCTTCTTCTGCAGAAGCAAAGAATTTACCGAGAGCGTAATCAGCATAACGAACTGCGTTTTTAACTGACTTATGTGGCTCACCTACCAACCACTCTATTCTTCCCTCTGGAAGTTCAAAAGGCTCATGATTCGAAGTTGAAAAAACTATCGCAACAAATGGTCTGCCCTGATCATGCAACTCTTGAAAGCGATCATTGGCGCGCAGCAGCAAATCTTCATCACTAACACCCCAACTACTCGTAAAACTAGGGTTAATAAAGTCTTTTTGCTCAATCACTTCATCAAAACCATTGCCTAGGTACCACGCCTTCATATTGTCAAAGCGTGCCTCACCTCCATAAATAAAAGAACTATGATACCCAAACTGCTTAAGCAAATAAGCAATGGTAAAGAAATTATGCTGACTATTTGCTCGCTTTAAAACACCCTCCCCTGGGATCGCTTGGAATCCTGAAGTTACAGCAGCTAACCCCTGAATGCTTCGTGTGCCATTTGAAAAGAGATTAGTGAAGGCGACCCCTTTCTGCGCCAGCGCATCTAATGAAGGTGTTAGGCCTTGCTCTCCTCCGGTAAAACCTACAAAGCGAGCGCCCAAACTCTCTTCAACTATTATTACTAGGTTTTTAGGTTTACTGAAATTAACCAAACTTTTGACTGGGCGCATAAATGGTGACTCTACTGGAGAATCGCCAACAGAAATAAGCCTCTTAACTCGCGCATAGGCATCCACCTGGTCTAAATGCCCGTAGCGCTTTGATAGTCGGCTACTATCAGCACTAGAGAGGTACTGCTCATAACTAATACTATAAAGAGAATTTTTAGCTATCTCATTAGCAATCCTATTACTTGAATAGAGTGCATCAGAAATATTTGCAGGACGATGCCCCAGAGACGAGCGAAAACCTAAAGCTAAGATACAAAAAAATGGAAGAAATAATATTAAACGCATTAAAATGCTACTTTTTAAATCTCTTTGGAAATTAAAAAATACACGTTGCCGAATAAAAATCCATACGCCTCCAATTATGGCGATACATACAGAGAATAAGGCTGATATCTGTGACTTAAAAATAGTTGATAAAATTTCTTTCGGGTATGCAAGGTATTGTACAAAAATAATATTTGGCCGACTGTCATATTCTGCAAAAAATGGAAAACTTGAAACTTCTAAAAAAATTAAAAACAAAAATATAATTAGAACATAAGTCCGTAATAAATAATTAATTACTAAATTAAAACCAGAAGGAGTAATTGTCAATAAAGCAAGTGGAAAGATAAGCAACGCGCTCAGAGCAATGTTATCCATACGCCAACCATGCAACAACGCAGCCCATTTATCTAAGATCGAGAGGTCGGCTAAGCGGGGCCAGAGCCATGCGAGAAATACTAGACGCCCCGCCACTAATACAGCAATCCAAACAAGATAAATCTTAAATAGAGATTTAAGCAGTAAATTGAAAGTAATAAATAGTTGACGCATGACTTTAATATATCAAAAAAAAGGTTACTAATTTAAAGAAACACATATGTTTTATCGTCGCAAACGCCAACGCTTATGAGACCAAGGCCAATCTTGCGGTGAAGCATGAATTTGTTGTTCTATTCGGCGCGCATATCGCTCTACTAATTCACCTTGTTTCAGAGATTCATTAGCACCACAGAGGAGTTCGAAAGTTGCTTCATAACACCCCCGCCCTACTCGATGTACAGCCACAAAAAATGCTGGGTAGCCAAGCTTACTGACAATGACATCGGCTCCCACATAAAAAGCAGTGTCACGATTTAAAAATTTAGTCCAATGGCGGCGCTCACTATCTACAGGTTCCTGATCTGCAGCCAATACCAATAAGCGGGGTATACGGCGACGGGCAATGACATCGCGCGCCATATTACTCACAGGTATTAAGCGGGCCCCAAATCGAGTTCTCAGTCTATACATTAGATCATTTGCCCAAGAGTTCTTTAAGGGCTTATAAGCAACGTCCAAGGGGTAACCGAGCTGAATGGAAATCGCTAATAATAACCACTCCCAATTGCACTGATACGCTGCCAATAAAACCGCAGGCCTGCCATCTGAAAGTTGGGCACGAAT
>SHZO01000050.1 GCA_009692285.1 Gammaproteobacteria bacterium
CTCGCGCAAGCAGGATATTATTTTCAGTTTGCTGAAAGCTCATGCGCGCAAAGGCGAAGACACTTATGGCGATGGGGTGCTAGAGATTTTGCAAGATGGCTTTGGCTTTTTACGCTCTGCTGACGGCTCATATTTGGCAGGCCCTGATGATATTTACATTAGTCCCGCACAGATTCGTCGATTTAACTTACATACTGGCGACACAATCTCTGGCTTGATTCGACCCCCCAAAGACGGCGAGCGTTATTTTGCTTTGCTGAAAGTTGGCGAAATCAATTTTGATTCTCCAGATAATGCTCGCAATAAGGTACTTTTTGAGAACCTTACGCCTTTACATCCGACACGACGCTTGAAGTTAGAGCGTGGCAATGGCTCCACCGAAGATCTCACCGCCCGGGCAATTGATTTGTGTGCGCCTATTGGCAAAGGGCAGCGCGGCTTAATTGTCTCTCCCCCTAAGGCCGGCAAAACCATGCTGTTGCAAAACATTGCAACCGCCATTACGGCAAACCATCCTGAGGTGTACTTAATTGTATTGCTCATTGATGAGCGGCCTGAAGAAGTTACTGAAATGCAGCGTACAGTTAAGGGAGAAGTAGTGTCATCAACTTTTGATGAGCCTGCCGCACGTCATGTGCAAGTTGCAGAAATGGTAATCGAGAAAGCCAAGCGTTTGGTTGAGCATAAAAAAGATGTTGTGATCTTGCTAGATTCGATTACTCGATTAGCGCGTGCCTATAATACAGTGGTGCCAAGCTCAGGAAAGGTATTGACTGGTGGTGTGGACGCTAATGCACTGCAACGTCCTAAGCGTTTCTTTGGTGCGGCGCGTAATATTGAAGATGGCGGATCACTAACTATTCTTGCAACCGCTTTAGTAGATACAGGTTCTAAGATGGATGATGTCATCTATGAAGAGTTTAAGGGCACAGGTAATAGTGAGATTCAGCTTGATCGCCGTATAGCTGAAAAGAGAGTCTTCCCATCGATTAATATAAATCGTTCGGGCACTCGAAAAGAAGAGCTAATTACAGATCAAGGTGAGTTGGCTAAAATGTGGATTCTGCGTAAATTGCTTCATCCTATGGATGAGTTAGCTGCGATCGAGTTCTTGCTTGATAAAATGAAAGATACTAAAACAAATTCAGATTTCTTTGAGGCAATGAAGCGTTAATTAATAGGTCGCGTCATCGCGTTCACGCGCGATGGCGCGATGCCCAATATCTTGCCTATATTGCATTCCTTGCCAATGCAGATTTTTCACCAGTGCATGGGCTTGTTTTTGCGCTTGGCTGACCGTTGTACCTAACCCTACCGCACATAGCACTCGGCCCCCACTCGTTAAAATTTCTGGGTGCAATGCGTCGTGATTATCTTTATTTTTCAGAGATGTACCCCCATGGAATACTTTTCCAGGCTGTAAAGCGGCTTTCGCTAAGCCATTAATTACATCGCCAGTGCGCACAGTATCTGGGTATCCTTCTGCGGCAAGAACTATGCCTAAGGCAGCTCGCGGGTCCCAATCCATGGAGATAGCATTAAGCTCACCTGTTAGAGCGGCTTCGCACAGTATTGTTAGATCAGAACGTAAGCGACTGAGAATTGGTTGAGTTTCAGGATCGCCAAAGCGGCAGTTAAATTCCAAAACATTAGGTGTGCCATCTGGAGCAATCATGATCCCAGCATAGAGAAACCCTTTATAAGGAATGCCGTCGGCTATCAGCCCTTTAAGCGTTGGATGAATGACCTCGCGCATGATTCGTTCATGCATCGCCAGAGTGACCACAGGTGCAGGTGAGTATGCGCCCATGCCCCCAGTGTTTGGACCAAGATCGCCGTCATTTAGTCGTTTGTGATCTTGAGAGGTCGCAAAGGGTAGTACTTGAAGGCCATTAGCCATGACGATAAAACTAACTTCTTCCCCGGAGAGAAATTCTTCGATGACTACGGTATCACCCGCACCATTAAATTGACCATTAAACATAGTTTCTGCAGCAACAATAGCTTCAGTAGCAGACTCGACAATGATGACGCCCTTACCAGCTGCGAGCCCACTGGCTTTAACAACAATAGGCATACGTTGCATGTGAACCCATTGGGGATCAAAAGTGTCACGGGTGAAAGCTTTGTAGCCGGCGGTAGGTATCTTATGGCGTACTAGAAATTCTTTGGCGAATGCCTTAGAGCCTTCGAGTTGTGCTGCGCTGCGACGCGGACCAAAGCAGGGTAGATCAGCCGCTTCAAAAGCATCAACAATACCCAGGACCAGCGGTCCTTCAGGACCAATAATGGTTAATTGTATTTTTTCTTTTCGTGCTAAATCTACCAAGCCTGCGATATCCTCGGCTGCAATATTAATATTGCGTACCCGTGGTTCAGTGGCGGTCCCGGCATTCCCTGGCGCTACTAATACTTCTGTGATTCGAGGGGACTGTGCGCATTTCCAGGCGAGAGCATGTTCGCGTCCACCTGAACCAATGATTAGAACTCTCATTTTTATTTTATACCCATAAATTTTTAATGTCTAAAGTGACGCATACCGGTGAATACCATGGCGATGCCATGTTGATCTGCGGCAGCGATGACTTCGCTATCACGCATACTGCCGCCCGGTTGAATTACGGCGGCAATACCATATTGCGCGGCCACATCTAAACCATCACGGAATGGCAAGAATGCATCAGAGGCCATGACAGCACCTCTGACTTCTAATTTTTCATCTGCGGCTTTCATGGCAGCTACACGACTAGAATAGACTCTGCTCATTTGACCTGCGCCTACGCCTAAAGTAGCCAGTACGCGTGCATAAACAATCGCGTTGGATTTGACATATTTGCAAACCTGCCACGCAAACATCAGATCAGCTAATTCCGCATCTCCTGGGATACGACGCGAGACAATTTTAAGATCCGCAAGCTGAACCATACCAAAGTCACGACTCTGCACGAGTAAGCCTCCAGAAACACTGCGGAACTCTAAATCACAACTAGTCTCATCATTAAGGTTGGTAATTTCCAAGAGGCGGATATTGGGCTTGGACGAAAGCACAGTGCGCGCGGCCTCATCGAATGATGGTGCGGCAATTAATTCAACAAATTGGCGCGAGATTATGGTGCTCGCAATAGCAGCATCAACAGGTCGATTCAAAGCGATGATCCCACCATATGCAGATGTTGGATCAGTGCGCCAGGCAAGTTCATAAGCTGATAGCGTAGTCTTTGCACTAGCTACACCACAAGGATTGGCATGTTTGACTATTACGCAGCTTGGCATATTAAATTGTCGAACGCATTCAATAGCAGTATCTGCATCTGCAATGTTGTTAAAAGAGAGCTCTTTACCTTGTAGTATTGTTGCATTAGCAATACAGGGTCTATGCGAGTTAGGATCGCGATAGAAGGCTGCTTCTTGGTGGGGATTTTCACCATAGCGGAGGCTCTGTTTTTTCTCAAAGAATAGAGGCAGTAATTTTGGAAACTGATCAGTAGAGTCAGCTTGATGAGTCTGTAAGTAATTAGCGATCATAGTATCGTAACGAGCAGTATGTGCAAAAGCCTTTGCAGCTAATCTGGCGCGTAGTACTCTTGATGTTCCGCCGTCGTTAGTCTCAAGTTCTGTAAGAATAATCGGGTAGTCAGAAGGATCTACAAGGACTGTCACAATATCATGATTCTTTGAAGCAGCACGCACCATAGCCGGTCCGCCTATATCAATATTTTCTATCGCCTCAATATAGCTGCAGTCTGGCTGTGCAACAAATTCGGCAAAGGGATATAGGTTTACAACTAAGAGATGAATGGGCGGGATGTCATGCAACACCATTACGTCCTCATCAACGCCACGACGTCCGAGTAGTCCGCCGTGAATACGTGGGTGAAGACTTTTAACGCGGCCGCCCATTATTTCTGGAAATCCAGTATGTTGTGAGACTTCTTTAACAGCGATACCTTGCGATTCAAGTAGTTTTGCAGTGCCGCCAGTTGAAAGTATTTCAATACCGTGACGGGAAAGTTCGCGCGCAAGCTCTACGATGCCTGTTTTATCTGAAACAGATAATAGAGCGCGGCGTATGACAACGGGCATTGTAGACCTCTGGTTATTTTTTAGAGTTGCAGTTAGATGAGATGAAATTCGCGCAGTTTTCGTCTCAAGGTCGCACGATTAATTCCTAAAATACTTGCGGCACGTGTCTGGTTACCACTAGTGTGCTTGAGAATAATACGAAACAGTGGCTCTTCGACTTCATGAATTACTAGGTCATACAAATTTAATGGAGGGTGACCCTCTAAATGAGAGAGATACTTTTTAAGTGCATGTTCGGTATGCTCACGCAGGAGTAGTTCGCCGACATTATCTTTAAGATACTCAGTCATTAGCCCGACCTAAAGTTTTACGCAAGACAGACCTCAAGAGACCATGCATTGAAAATTTGTGTAGCACACGTAAATTGCTCTGCGGTGGAGTCAGCTGCCATCAATTGAGGGCGTGAAATCGGTGCATTATTGAGCAACTTGGTGTACCAGCCGAGATGTTTTCGTGCGATCTGGAGACCAGTATCTTCGCCATGAAAAGTATAAATAGACTCTAAATGCGAAAGAATTATATCACGTAACTGAGTGCGGGAGAGCGGCGTTGGCGCTACCCCTGTGGTGAGTGAAGTATTGATATCACGAAATATCCAGGGCGCCCCGTGCGCTGCACGACCAAGCATGATGCCTGCAGCGCCGGTATACTCGAGTACTTGTTGAGCCTTGATAGTAGTATCAATATCACCATTAGCAATAACTGGAATGTTCACCGCTTTGCAAATATTGGCTATCGTGTCGTACTCTGCCTCACCTTCATAGAAATCGGCACGAGTGCGGCCATGAATCGCGATTGCGGCGATTCCGTTCTGCTCGGCGATCTTCGCAATACGTACTCCGTTGCGATTATCTCGGTTCCATCCTGTTCGAGTCTTGAGTGTTACTGGCACTCCATAACCTTGTACCGCAGTCACTACCGCGTTTAGTATTTGTGCGACTAAGCTTTCATTTTGTAGTAACGCAGAGCCGCATAAGCGGTTACAAACTTTCTTCGCTGGGCAGCCCATATTAATATCAATGATTTGCGCACCTAAATCCACATTACGCTTAGCAGCTTCAGCCAACGCATCAGGTTCTGCGCCGGCTAATTGTACTACGCGTGGTTCGGGCTCCCCTTCGTGATCCATTCTTTGGCGAAATTTTTTTGAACTCCATAGTCGTGTGTCAGAAGTAATCATCTCAGAAGCTGCCAATCCAGCTCCTAGTTGGCGAGCTAAGACTCTAAATGGTCGGTCGGTTACCCCAGCCATGGGGGCCAGAATGGCTAGCGCCGGGATTTGCCAAGGGCCTATTTTAAAGCCGAGATTAGTCATTTTTTATTTTTAGAACCAGTGAGGCAGGACCAGCCATCTAAAGATTTCCAAATGCTAAGTTTCAACCAAGGAGAATAAGCGGCAGTAACTTCATCAACTTGTTCTGTAAGTAGGCCAGCTAACACCAGCTCGCCATCTTGGGCTAACAAGTTGGTTAGTTGTGGCGCTAATTTACACAACGGTCCTGAGAGAATATTAGCAAGTAATAGATCAGCGCCATTTATTTGCGTAGCCGCATCACTTAATTTTTCAGCTGATTCAAATAGCGTGATCTTCGTAACCAAATTATTCTTAAGAGCGTTATCTTGTGTGGCAACTAATGCTTGCGGATCAATATCGTGTGCAAACACATGTTGTGCCCCCAGTTGTAATGCTGCAATGGCCAGTACCCCTGAACCGCAACCATAGTCAATACATAATTTTCCTGAGCTGTGGCGGGCATCTAAGAATTCAAGGCATAGCCTTGTGGTGGGGTGAGTGCCGGTACCAAAAGCTAACCCCGGTTCAAGCCGAACGACAATTGCTCCGCTCTCGTCGACGCTCGCATGCGTAGGACATATCCACAGTCGTTTACCAAAACACATTGGGTGAAAGTCGCGCAGCCATTCTCGTTCCCATATACGATCTTCAATATGTTTAAGTTTAAGTAAATGAATGCCGCAGTCAATTTTTTTAGATAAAGAAGATAGAATTTCTGGGGTTAGTGCGTCATGCATAAATAGAGCTTGTATGCGGGTGGCGGGCCAGAGTCGAAATTCACCGGGAGCTGGTTCTAGAATTGCATCATCGCGTTGGTCGCTATAACTCAACGAGATGGCACCAGCTTCAATGCAGGCCGCTTCAACAGCGTCGGCGTTTAAACCATCAATATTCAGTATAAGCGCGGTGTACGGCATGGGGCTACTTCAGCCCGAGACGTCGCTCGAGGTAGTTAATGTCGAGGCCACCTTGTTGGAATGCTGCATGGGATAAAACTTCTTGATGCAGCGCTGTATTGGTCTTAATACCCTCAATAACCATCTCTGATAAAGCATTACGCATGCGCGCTATAGCTGTGTCTCGGGTGTCGCCAAAAGAAATCAGCTTGGCAATTAGGGAATCATAATTTGGAGGCACGCTGTAACCAGAATAAAGATGACTATCTACGCGAATGCCAGGGCCACCGGGCGTATGCCAGAGTCGTACGGGGCCTGGTGAAGGCATAAATGTCTTAGCATCCTCAGCATTGATGCGGCACTCAAGGGCATGCCCGCGAAGTACGATGTCTGATTGTGACCAAGGCAATTTTTCGCCGCCTGCGATCATTAATTGCGCTTTAACCAAATCAATGCCGGTCACGAGCTCTGTTACTGGGTGTTCAACTTGAACACGGGTGTTCATTTCGATGAAATAGAATTCTTTGTCTTGATATAGGAATTCTAAGGTGCCAGCATTGCAATAACCTACAGCGCGACATGCTTCCACTACACGCGCGCCCATTTGCTGTCGTTGGCTGTCGCTAATGCCCGGCGCAGGAGCTTCTTCCATTACCTTTTGATGGCGTCTTTGCATTGAGCAGTCGCGCTCACCTAAGTGGATAACATTGCCGAAATGATCAGCTAAAACTTGGAATTCAATATGGCGAGGTTTCTCGAGAAACTTTTCCATATAAACTTGATCGTTGCTGAATGCAGCCAGCGCTTCGGAGCGCGTAACATTAATTGACTGCAAGAGTGTAGTGGAGTTGTACACCACACGCATGCCGCGACCGCCACCACCTCCAGAGGCCTTGATAATCACCGGGTAACCAATTTCTTTTGCGATACGTAAGTTTTCGTCGTTATCGAGCCCAAGTGGATCACCCGAACCGGGTACGCAAGGCACCCCATATGCTTTCATTGTTTTGATGGCTGAAACTTTATCGCCCATTAAGCGAATGGTTTCTGCTTTGGGCCCAATAAAAATGAATCCGCTTTGCGTAACTCGTTCTGCAAAATCTGCATTCTCCGAGAGGAAACCATAGCCCGGATGAATCGCGGAGGCATCTGTGAGCTCTGCAGCAGAAATAATAGCGGGCATATTCAAATAGCTCTTAGCTGAAGCTGGCGGCCCAATACAAACCGATTCATCCGCTAATAGCACATGTTTCAAATTGGCATCGACAGTGGAATGTACCGCGACAGTTTTAATGCCAAGTTCGCGGCAGGCGCGCAGTATACGCAGCGCAATTTCGCCACGATTGGCAATGATGACCTTATCGAGCATGCTTATTGAATTGCGAACAAGGCTTGGTCGAACTCGACTGGGTCACCATTGCGCAACATTATTGCGGTGATACGTCCAGCACGATCGGTTTCAATCTGGTTCATCATTTTCATCGCTTCGATAATGCACAATACTTGGCCAACTTTTACTTCATCACCAAGTTGGACAAATGCTTTGGCTACTGGTGACGCTGCTGAATAATAAGTACCCACCATAGGTGCTAGTACCATGTAGTCATCTGTTTTGTGCCCT
The DNA here is from genome assembly GCA_009692285.1 of Gammaproteobacteria bacterium. Classification (GTDB taxonomy): domain Bacteria; phylum Pseudomonadota; class Gammaproteobacteria; order Steroidobacterales; family Steroidobacteraceae; genus UBA964. The sequence goes on from SHZO01000050.1 coordinate 7,895, forward strand.
TTAGGGTTTGTTGTTGGCGCTTCATGTGTGGGTCCAGGTATAGCCGCGTGAGGTGCCGCATAGCTCGGCATCTGTGGGGCGTATTGGCCAGTGGGCATGCGGCTAATCCGGACTGACTCTTCGCCCTCTTTTATCTCAATCTCTGCGATCCCAGACTCTTCAAGCAACTCGATTAGTTTTTTAACTTTACGGATATCCATTACAATATAACGCCCTTAAAAAATTATTAGGCTTGGAGGCGTGCGGCGGCCGCGCGTACTGCAAGTTCGTAACCCAGAGCTCCTAAGCCTACGATGCAGCCGACTGCTAAGTCCGATAGGTAGGAATGACGACGAAATTCCTCGCGCGCGTGTATGTTGGATAGGTGTACTTCAATAAACGGTAAGCGCACTCCAGCAAAGGCATCGCGTAGGGCAATGCTGGTATGGGTAAGCGCTCCTGGGTTAATGATTATAAATTTGACGCCTGTGGCCGGCGCAGCATGGAGTCGATCCACTAACTCATGTTCCGCATTGCTTTGAAAGGCATCTAAGGCCAGTCCCAATGTTTCAGCCAGAATTTGGGCGCGACTGACAATATCTGTCAAGCATTCAAAGCCATAAATTTCAGGCTCGCGGGTACCCAGTAGGTTTAAGTTTGGTCCGTTAAGTAACAGTAAATCGCTCATGATAGGCGCAGAATGTACTCCATTAGGCTCCTGATTGGGGTATTTTTGAGGCTCTTAAGTTAGCTAATCGGGTTAATTCGGCGCTAATTTTAGCTTGGACTGTCTCTAAACTCAGACTGCCTAAATTTAGTTTCTCGACATGATCTAGGATGAACGCAGCTTCTTCAGGGTGTAGTTCGCCTATTTTTAACGCAACGATGCGACGTTGAGAGTCTGCAAACACCGTAAATGGGAAGACCGCGTTAACACCGAAGCTATCTGCGGCCGCAAGTCCGTCTTCTTCGCCAATAAGCAAGGGGTAGTCTAGGCCAATTTTAGTGGCATATTTTTGGACATCTTCGCGAAAATCAACCGCGATACCAATCACTTCGACTCCTTTTGAGCGTCTTTCTGTGCGTAATTGGCGAAGCAAAGGTATCTCCCTGCGACAGGGTGCGCACCAAGTAGCCCAGAAATTAATTACAAGAGAGGGCTGGGTGAAACTAGATAGCTTTCGCGGGGGGCCTTCAAGTGTAGCCAATGAGAAGTCAGGCAGCATTTTAGGGATGATTGAAAGCTTTTTTTGGGCTGATTGCTCCGTTGGCGGAACAGTTTCGATGATGTTGCTACCCCAAAAGTGAAGCCCAGTGGCAAGCCCGGCCACAACGAAGACCAAGCCTGCGATTAAAAGTTTTGAGATAGTGTTCATTGATGAAGTGCTTTTTGCGCAACCGAAGAGAATTGTTCTGGCTTCATGAAGCCGACCACGCGAAAGTTGCTTCGTTCGCGACCGGCACTATCATAAAAAGCAATGGTTGGGGGACCAAAGATACTAAAGCGTTTAAGAAGGGATTGATCATCGAGACTATTGAGAGTCACATCAGCTTGCAAGAGTAAAGCCTCGGATAAAACAGCGCGTACCTTAGGATCTGTAAAGGTGTCGCGCTCCATTTCTTTGCAGCTCACACACCAGTCTGCATAGAAATCAAGCATCACCGGCTGCCTGCGGGCCGTTGCACTTTGTACGGCTTTATCTAGTTCAGCCAATGTATGAATACGTTGAAATTGAATACGGCTAACAGGCGCAGTACTTTTTACCAGAGATGTGCCACTGCTAAGCACTAGGACTCCCCAGGCCAGTAGCAGCAAGATTAATAGGCGCATGATCCAAAGTGCCATGGTGTAACTGCTCTTTTGTTCGCGCCAGAGTAACCAGGCAGAACTGAAGATTGGTATGGCCCAGAGGCGCTGCCCCCAGATTTCAGGGACGATACGTGTGAGCATCCATACCGCTACGCCTAACATCAGCACACCAAAGAGTTTTTTTACGATTTCCATCCAAGCGCCAACTTTGGGTATTAGCTTGCCTGCGGAGGTACCGATGATTAAGAGTGGCACGCCCATACCTATTGACATTGCAAACAGAGCACTGCCGCCACGAAGTATGTCGCCGGTCTGACTAATCACTGCAAGTGCTGCAAATAAAGGTGGCGCCACACATGCAGTAACTATCAATGCAGAAAGGGCACCCATTACTGCGACGCCACCGAAAGTACCAGCGCTTTGCCGATTACTGGCATCTGTCAATTTAGTCTGTAAAAAGTTAGGCATCTGTAGATTAAACAAACCAAACATGGATGCTGCGAGCACTATAAACAGTAAAGCGAATAGGGTGATGATCCAAGGTTGTTGAAATATGGCTTGAATTTGTTGGCCGATCGCCGCCGCAGTAATACCGGCAAGCGTATTCATTAAAGACATTCCAAGTACATAGGTTAATGAAAGTGCAAAAGCACGTTGTGTCGTGATTGGGCCACTCTGACCGGCAATGATGCCGGAGAGAATTGGAACCATCGGCAAGACGCAAGGCGTAAACGCTAGCAACAAACCTAGAGCGAAGAACGTTGCGAGCATCCAAGATAAGCTGCCATGGCTAATTAATTTTGCCAGCCGGTCTTGCTCAGATTCAAACAGACCGTCCGTGCTCTGGGTGCTTGAATATATTGGCAGTGCAGGTAATTGCAGTGTAAAAAACCGTTTCTCTGGGGGGTAGCATAGTCCCGCATCTGCACAGCCTTGTAATCCTACG
>SHZO01000051.1 GCA_009692285.1 Gammaproteobacteria bacterium
ATCACCAACGATCAGCGTGCTACAATTAAAAAAAATATTAACAACGCTTTAGGCTCACGTATCATTGAAGAGAAGTCTTACAAATCATATTAATTACAATCCTTTTCCAACAAGGATGTATTCGGTCCCGCAATACGGACATTTAACTTCACCTTCAGACTGAATCGATAAGAATACACGAGGATGCGAGTTCCATAGTTGCATTTCGGGCATTGGACAAGAAAGTGGCAAGTCCTCATGAGTAACGCTGTGAGTACGCTGTACATTTGACATTAGTAAATTATTATTCATAGCAAAGATTATACAATAAATCCGAATGACTTGTTCCAAGCTGCAGTGACGCCGGCACGTTCATGTTTAAATTCAGTCTCTGGTACGACAGTGCTTTCATCACGCAAAGAACGATGATGCCCGCGCGCGCGGTACGCGCGGTATGCCTTGGTTAATACATCTACAGTTTCTTGTGGCAATAGATCTCCAGAGGCGAGGGTTTCAAGTTGGCGAATAGTGTCGGAAAACATTACAATAGCAGGATACTCTAATGCATATTTTAATGACCAATATTGCGCTAAAAATTCAATATCTGCGATGCCGCCGGAGTCTTGCTTCATATCAAATTCACCATGTTTTGCACGAGAGAGTTCTTGGCGCATACGCTCACGCATATTATACACTTCAACTTTTAGGCTATCTCTTTTGACATATCTAGTTAGTGTGTTCACTCGTATTGATTCAAAACGTTCACACAAAGTATGCTCTCCAGCTACCGCACGTGCATGCAGCAAAGCTTGATGCTCCCAGGTCCATGCTTCAGTGCGCTGATAAAGCTCAAACGCATCAATCTGAGTAATCAACATCCCACCTTTACCACTAGGGCGAAGTCGAACATCTACTTCATAGAGTCTCCCTGCGGAAGATTGTACAGTCAAAATATGCACAATACGTTGTGCAAGACGAATAAAGAAAATTTGGTTATCAATTGGTTTATCACATAAAGTCTCTTGTGCTGTACCGTTGGAGTCATGTAAAAAAACCAAATCTAAATCAGAGCCGTAACCTAATTCGATGCCACCAAGTTTACCGTAACCTACTGCGCAAACTTTCACTGGACGCGAAACACTATCGTCTTCAGCTATACAGGTTGGCATTCCAAATTGGACGGCCATCTGTGTCATTGCCTGTGCCATTGCCTGCTCAATTATTAATTCAGCAAGATAGGTCAAATAATCAGAGACTTTCATTAATGGCCAACGACCTGAGAGATCAGCAATCGCTACTCTAAAAATTGCAGCGCGCTTGAACTGCGATAGTGTCTCAACCAAACGCTCTTCATCATTGGCATCAACGCGGGCTAACCTATCTTTCAAATCTGCCAAAAGCTCATCTCGGCTTGGTGGCGCAGTAAACGTACGCTCATCTAATAACTCATCAAGCAGTAGAGGATGTTCTGCTAGTTGCGCAACTAAAAAGTCACCACCACGGCAAACCGCAATAAAACGCTCACGAGCTACAGGGTTTTCATTTAACAAAGAAAAATATGCGGAACGCGAGCCAATTGCTTCAAGGACACGTAACATGCGGCGCGTTATTACTAAATGATCATCATCTAAAGCCAATGTCGTTAATAACTCAGGGACTAATTGATGTAATCGGCGCAGCGTCACCGTATCGAATCTTCTTATCATGGAACTAGCGCGAAAGTCTGCTAATAATTGCGCTAACTCTGGTATTTGAGTAAATGAATGAGAGGATAAGAGATTACGCAACCCTACTAAATCTAAAGTTTCATCCCAAATTGCCTTCAATGAGGCATCTGTATTTCCTAAAGCAGAGTTATCCGAATCTTCAAGAGTTGAAAATATTAAAGCATTAAATTCGCGCTGTACTAGCGTCATGTGTACATCAAGTTCTTTTAACACTGCAGGCCAAGATTTTTCGCCCATGGCTCGGGCTAATCTCTGCTGCGAATCTACATCTTCTGGCAACGTATGTGTCTGAGTATCGCGCAACATTTGTAAACGATTTTCAAGGGTACGTAGGTAACGGTATGCAGCTTCAAGATCTTGCGCTACCTGAGGTTGCAACAAACGTAATGTGCTGAGCAAAGGTAGTATTTCCAGTAAACATGGGTTCTGTAAACGGCGGTCTTGCCCACCACGAATTAACTGCAGTGCTTGAACGATAAATTCTATTTCTCTAATCCCGCCAGAGCCTAATTTGATATGTCCAATTAAGTCTCGTCGTGCAATCTGTTTCTCGATTAGTTGCTTCATCTCACGAAGACTTGCAAAGACGCCAAAGTCTAAATATCTCCGATAGACAAATGGACGTACTGCTTCCAAATATAGAGTCGTATAATCTTCAAGTCCCGTTACAGGACGCGCCTTTATCCATGCATAGCGCTCCCAATCACGACCATGCTCTAGTAGGTAATCTTCAAAAGCAGAAAATCCGCAGGCTAATGGACCGGAATCTCCGAAAGGTCTAAGACGCATATCCACTCGAAAGACAAACCCATCCACTGTAGGAGCAGCTAATAGTCGAATGATCGATTGACCTAAGCGAATAAAATACTCGTTCAGGCTTAATGGCGTGCTGTGCGTAGTTTCACCATAAGCTTTAAATAGAAAAATTAAATCTATATCAGAGGAGAAGTTTAATTCAGCGCCACCGAGCTTTCCCATTGCAACCACTACCAAAGGCATGGCATTACCTTGATCATCTTTAGCTACACCATAGCGCTGAACCAAGCTCTCAGTAGCGCAGCATGTTGCAAAACGAATTGCTTCATCAGCGAAAGAGGATAGATCTGATAGAGTCTCTTCTAAAGAGGCACGACCAGTGAGATCACGCCATGCGATCCGGAGCATCTCTCGACGACGCCACCGTCGCAGCCAGGCTTGCAAATCACATTCTGGAGCTGTGAACTCTGGTTTTTTCCCTTCAGGCCAGCAACTAGCCCAGTCTTTAGTACGTGGCATTTGCAATGCTGTACTACGCATGAGATCTGCGAGTGCAGTGCTATCACGGGCCAAGCTCTCTTGCACAAATGGACTGCATGCAAGCACATGGGCCGCTTCTGCTGCTAATTCAGATGGCAGCCCATTTAATTCAACTGTAAGACTCATAGATACGGCATATAAAAAAATATAACCAAACGTATCTCTTAACCGGCAGCCTGCACGGCTGCCACTTGCAGTAATACGCTCTCTGCAAATGGCCGCGCAACATACTGCACGCTAATGGGCAAGCCTAATGAATCCACTCCAATAGGGACTGCCATGGCTGGCAGACCCAAATAATTAAACGGTGCAGTGCAACGTACCAAGTCAGCTAAAATTTTCCACATTTCTGCGCTATCTCCAACATCGGTTCTTATCCGAGTTGGCACAGGAATTGGTAATAAGGGCGTATGCAATACATCGACGCGACTGAAAACCTCAGCCACAAATAACTCAAGTAGGGGTATTCGTAACTGTAAGGCTGCAAAGTAGATAGGTGCCGGGATCGCTAATCCAGTACTGGCGCGTACCCTTACTTGAGGACTGTACTTTGTAGAAAATTCACGTAAAAATGGCATGTGTAATGCTGCAGCTTCCGAATATACGATCACGCGGCTTAACTTTGCCAGATATTCAATATTTGGTAATTTAATTTCGACAAGACAAGCGCCAGCACCTTCTAGGATTTTTAAACTAGCCTCCAGAGCTTTACGTACTTGTACATGAACACTATTGAAGAAATAATTGGTTGGCACACCAATGCGCAATCCTGCGACACCCCGCTCCAACACAGCGCTATAATTAGGCACTTTCTGACAACTTGAATCTGAGTCTACTTGATCACCGCCAGCACCCACCTGCAAGAGCGCCGCAATATCTCTCACTGAACGTGCTATGGGCCCTAATACATCAATTGATGGAGCAAGCTTCATCGCCCCAGTGCGCGGAATTAGACCGTAGGTGGGCTTCATACCAAATACGCCATTAGCCGCTGCCGGAATGCGTATCGACCCCCCCGTATCAGAACCAAAACTACCAAATACTGCACCAGAGGCAACCGCTACACCACTGCCACTGGAGGATCCCCCAGCAATAAAATTACCATTCTTTATGTTTAGACAATCTCCAAAAATTAAGTTATGGCCAGTTGCCCCTAGTGCAAACTCAGCCATATTCAATGTTCCTAAATTAATTGAACCCGCTGCGTTTAAACGAGCTATCAGCGTTGCATTGTCTGTAGCAAAAAATTTTTTGTGCACCTGCGAACCAAAACTTGCCGAATGACCCGCACGATTGAACATATCCTTATGTGCTAAAGGCACACCATGCAAGGCTCCCAATACTTCTCCACGCGCAAATTGAGCATCAGCATGCTCTGCAGCAACCAACGCTCTATCATTTTCCAAATTAATAAAGCAATTGTTCTTGGCTTGTACAAGCATAGCGCGCGCTATAACGGTCTGTGTAACCTGTACGCTAGTTAATTTTCCGGCTCTAATTTGTGCAGCCACTCCAACCAAATCCAAATCGCAGAGATCTGCTAAGGGATCAAAAGTAACCCTATCTTTATCTAAATTAGCGTCGGGCTTTGCAAGAGTCGTTGCAATAACTGGCGTTATTGCGTGTTTCTCAAGTGTAGGCAGAAAAGTTGATGGCTCATATTCAAAGAGAGCTGCATTACCTAAGTCATCCCATGCCTGTTGCACTGCTTCTAGAGCCGCACTAGCACCCTCAGCTATCCGTTCAGCCATTGCATCATCATCAATTGGTATGCCCGTGAGACGGGCAAATTCAAATACAGCCTCTAGGGAAAGCATCGTGTCCTTATTCATGAGGGTATTCTGAATGAAGTTATGAATAATGTTGCAAATAATATCGACGTCATTGTGATTGGCGCCGGACTTTCTGGCCTTGAAACCGCCCTCACTTTAGAAGAAAACGGCCTGCGTGTACTAGTACTAGAGGGTCGCCAGCGTATAGGTGGACGTCTTTATTCGCTATTTGATCTGCCTGGAGCGCCCGAAGCCGGTGGCAATAACGTATCAACGGCCTACGGGCGAATCATTGCGGCGAGTAAAAAATATCAGGTGGAACTTGTTAATTGGGCACCCCGTTATACCGCCTACCCGGACCCACAAGAGTTATTTATTGGCGGCGAACACATTACTGCAAAGGATTGTGTGAATCATTGGCACAATCCCTTCAGCGGCGCAGAACGTACTCTACTACCCTAAACCTGGGGACGGGCGTTACTACGCACGCATATGCCATTCAAAGATTTAGAGAACTGGCATGATGCAGCCCACTGGCAATATGACGTTTCAGTGCACAGCTTTTTAAAGCGCCTCGGCGCAAGCGAAGCAGCAATCGCTTTAGGTTATGAGACAAACATCTCCTACGGCACCACAGCGCATGACGTGTCGCTATTGCAACTGGCATTTGTAGATCATTGGCAGTCGATAAACCGTCGTAGCTCGTCCACTGATGATGCATTTGTGGGACTCTTTAAAGGGGGCAACCAAAACTTACCCATCGGCATAGCGAACCACTTGCGCGGTGATCTGCTGCAAGGTAAGCGCGTGAGCAATATAAAGCTTGAAGTTGATAGAGCAAGCGTACGATGCTCCGATGGAAGCGCTTATCAGGCCAAGGCCATTGTGTGCTCTATGCCCTTCCCCACGCTGCGCCATGTAGTAATTGATCCGCTACCCCCTAAAGCCCAATACCGTGCAATTCAAACCTTAGGTGCAAAACCTATCACCCAAGTGCATCTCATACCACTGCACCCATTTTGGTTGAAGGATGGTCTCAGCCCAGCCTTATGGTCTGATGGCCTCGTAGGGTCTGTATTGGTCAACCGTGACCTCACCGATCCAAGTCAAATTACTAGCCTGACCGTCTGGTGTAGTGGCTTAAACGCACGCAATTTAGATCGCTACTCCAAAGTCGATGCTGGCCGCATGATCGTCACTGAATACGAACAGTTACGGCCTGCTGCGCGCGGTGCGCTTCAAGTAGCTGCGGTACATTCATGGGAAAAAGACCCGTTTTCTGGCGGCACTTGGGCCATCTTTCAACCCGGACAAGTACTCGAATTTGCGCATACATTAGCTGCCGCACATGGCCGCTTATTCTTTTGCGGTGAACACACGGCAATTAGTGCACGCGGCATGGAGGCTGCGATGGAATCCGCTGAACGAGTTTCTTTAGAAGTACTGGGTGCGCTTTAACGAAAGTGCGGGATTACTTCGGTCGCGTAGAGTCGTGCTTGTTCTACCATTGCAGCTTGGCGAGCACCATGTGGATGCGCCACGGGAGAGCCGCCTAATTGATAAACATGGTCTAAGCCAATGCTGAGCAACTCACCCAGCCGTGTGCGACATTTTGCAGGCGAGCCACAAATTGAAAACCAATCAACGAATTCATCTGGAACCAACTGTAAATGCTCACCGCTTTCTTGCGCATGACGCTTCATGTCGTAACCGGTTTGCATATGTACGGCAATAGTTTTCAGTTTTTCAGGAAGATGATCTAATGGAGCATCTTTCATTCCAGAAAAGTGCGCAACCATGCCAGAAATCATGCGCCCCATATTGATCGCTAGTTTCTCATTAGGATCGCAAATTAAATTAACGTAAGCACCAATTGAAATACTATCACGCGCACGACCAATTTCAGCTAAACGTTTCAAGGCGACATCCATAGCCCATTGAATACGCTCAGGTGCAGAGCCCACTGCAAAACTAATCCTATCTCCAATATCTACAGCCATTTGAATAGTTTGTGGACCTGTACAAGCCACATCCACCACTACCGGAGACACCGATACAGAGTCGTACCAGCGCAAACGTGACGCTGTTCCGTCACGATCAATTGTTTCACCACGTGTATAGGCTTGCAGGCGCTGAACGAAGGTTTTTAATTGCACCGTGGTGCCATTGCGAATACCAATATGCGCAGCAGAAGAATCACCACGACCAATACCACAAATTATTCGGCCATTAGACTCAGCTTGTAAAGTCGCCAATGCGCAGGCAGTCACAGCCACATCACGGGTCACAGGATTAGTCACACCAGTGCCCAACTTAAGACGGGTGGTGGTTTGTGCTGCCAAGGCCAACTGACCAAACGGATCTGGACTTAAATTTTGCGTATCGGGACACAATAGAATATCAAAACCTAGATCTTCAATGATTTTTGCTAGTTTGGCAGTAAAACCAGGCGAAGCTTCCATAACAATGCCAAATTCAGTCATGTTGAGTTACCTCATTCCATGATCAATAGCGGTAAATGTTTTATTTTGACATGCAGAATTATTTATACATTCTCGTGTCAATCGGGCAAGCCCACGCCGCGAGACTACGCCCCATGCGCTCGGGTCTGAGACCCTGTGCGCTAGATCCATTTGACCAGGGTTCAATTCATGCAGCACGGCATTGCGAATAATAGTGAAAGGGACGCCACTCTGACGAAGGGCCTGCTCTGCGGCCTCTTTGGCTTGCAAGAGAGTCTTGTAAACAGCGTAATTGGAAACAGGATAGGCCACACGACTTTCACCAACACCTACAGAGCCATGTAAAATGATATGTTGCACACCAGTTACTTTGGACCAATACGCAATAGAGCGGCCAGCTGTGGCATAAAAGTCAACATTCGCTCCACTACGTCCTAGGGCATCGACCACCACTTTAAAGGTGCCGCTGCGCAAAACGCGCTCCACATCCCCCTCGCGTAACACATCTCCAATTACAAAACTAACAGGCAAGCCTGCAAGACGCGCGCGATTTGAACTGGGGCGCACTAATACAGTGACACTAAAATGATGCGCAGTGAGTTCACGGACGACTTCGGCGCCCAGTTGCCCCGCCCCACCGAATACCAGAACCGACTGCGCTCTAGCAGACGTCCCATAGAGCACTACCAAGAGCATTACAATTAAGAATCGAAATTTTTGCATTACTTCATTGTACCTTTATAAAAAATGGTTACCATTAAGGCTATGGTTTTATTATATGGGCGAAATATTATGAGCTATCTACGTGCTTCTTTTCTAGCTGCTTTAGGCTCTTCATTGATGATGAGTACAACACTCGCCGCCGACCTCTATAGCGATACTTTAGAGTTATTTAAAAATGCGGGGCAAAGCGCTGTGTTATTTGACCAAAGTTACGGCTATGCAATCTTCCCCAACGTCGCCAAAGGCGCCTTGGGTATTGGCGGTGCACATGGCACAGGACGTATGTATGAACAGGGGCGCTACGTAGGGGATATCACCCTAGACCAAGTAAGCATTGGCTTCCAAGCTGGTGGCCAAGCCTTTAGCCAAATCGTCTTCCTCCAAGACAAGCGTTCATTTAGCGAATTTACCTCAGGACAGTTTGGATTTAGCGCAGGCGTAGGCGCAGTGGCTATCACTGCCTCAGCCTCAGCCTTGGCAACAAGTCAAGGCAGTAGCGCCGGTGCAAGCGGTGGGCGAAAAGATGCCGCCACGGTCGGCGAATTCTACAAAGGTATGGCCGTATTCACTATCGCTAAGGGGGGGTTAATGTACGAAGCTTCGGTGGGTGGCCAAAAGTTTAGCTACAAACCACTCAAAAATTCTTATTAAAAATTCCACCTATGCAGCACTAAAGGAGCGCGTACATGGATAAAAATCCGCAAAGTGCGAGCCTGAGTATTTTATTTTTTAGCTTGTTTGCATGGACTGCTAGCAATTTAGATCAGTCGCTCTTTGGCTATTCCGTTCCAGGAATAATGACGGAATTCAAGGTCGGCATCGACTCTATCGGTCTAATCCTATCTGTGAGTTTCATTGTTGCCGCCTGTATGGTGGTTCTAGCAGGACTTGCCGCTGATGCTTGGGGGCGTCGCTGGACACTCGCTGCGCTTTTAGCAACCTCGGCTCTATTTGTCGGTTTGCACAGTTTTATCACTAACATTGAACAACTCATAGTCCTACGAGCTTTAGCTTTTGGTTTAGCTGCGGGACTCGCCCCCATTACGGTCGCCTACGTCGCTGAATCTGCCCCTGCCCGCCACCGCGGGATGCTAATGGGTGTTTTGCAATGCGGGTACCCCTTAGGTTGGTTTTTAGCTGCAATGATTGCATCCCCCTTGTTAGAGAACAGCGGTTGGCGCTCTGTATTTTTAGTCGGGTTTGCAATTATACCTATAGCCTTCTTCATTGCTTGGCGTTTACCGGAAAGCGCACGTTATGCTGCTGTAGCAGCTACGCGAACCCCAAATGCCCGTCAGAGATTAAATTTAAATTTAATTCAAACAGTTTTCTCACAAAAATACCGATTACGATCTATCGCCTCAATCATACTTTTCTTTGCTTTTGGTTGCGCTTATGCTGGCACGGCTTTCTTCTTCCCTACGTACTTTATTAGCGTGCGTGGTTATAGCCCCTCTGAAGCAGCACAATTAGTTGGTTACTCCAATGGCATTGCAATCTTAGGTTATTTAGCAGCTGCATTCGTCGGCGAATATTGGCTACCACGACGGAACACCTTCGCAATTTGGTGTGCTTTAGGCGCCATTGCTCTGCTGTGCTTAGTATGGCTAGCACATGAGCGCTGGCAGGATTTATTTTTCTTTGGGCTGACCGGTGCTTTCTTTTATGGTAGTAACGCCGTAGTTGGCACCTTACTCGCCGATTTATTTCCAACTAAAATGCGCGCTACGGCTTACGCTGTTTGCGGCTCTGCTCCTTTAACTTTAGGTTTTGCGCTCTTTCCGAGTGTCGTGCCAATCTTTGTTGCGAATAATGGCTGGCAGTGGACTTTTTCTGCTCTGATTGCACCAATGTTAATTGTGTCAGCATTAGCGGCACTTACGCTGCCTAATGTTATCTCTGGGCAAGAAGTTACTGATGATTAAACTCAAGCCACTCAGGAGCTATACTTTTGGGCTCGTAATAAAGCAAAAACTCCAGCGCTAATCATAATTAAGTGCAGCGACCAGAATGCGAGAACTCCGGCACCCGGATTGCGAATAGAAAAGTCTGCCAACCCCATAGTGCTATAGAGATATAGTACAAATAAAGCTATCGCTTGCGGTACGCGCACAAAAGGCCCTACTCGTGGTCGTGTAATCGACAAGGGCAATGCCAATAAAGCCAAAATTAATAACATCAGCGACAAAGCGATCCGCCAAGATAATTCGGCACGGTCATTAGGGATCAATGAATTCCAAAGTTCTGCGGTACTACGGCTATCGCTACGAGTACAGTGGGTCATTAAAGCAGGCAACGCAATTGAAGTATTATATTGCGAAAAAGACACGGTACGAAAGGCTGCACTGCCGGCAACGCCCTCGTAACG
>SHZO01000002.1 GCA_009692285.1 Gammaproteobacteria bacterium
TTATGCGCAGGTTTTTGATGCGAGTGGTAGCAAAGTCATCGCAACGGCCTCCACAGTTCAACAGGCTGTGGTGGGTGAGTTGAAGGGCACGGGCAACGTCGAAGCAGCAAAGGCTGTGGGTCACGCAATTGCTGAGCGTGCAAAAGCTGCTGGCGTCACTAAGGTCGCTTTTGACCGCGCTGGTTTTATGTTCCATGGCCGCATCAAAGCGTTGGCTGAGGCTGCGCGTGAAGCGGGTCTCGAGTTCTAGAGCAGGAATTACTTATGGCACGTGTCGAAAGATCGCAATCAACGGACGAGTTTCTCGAGAAACTTGTTGCAGTGAACCGTACGGCAAAAACCGTAAAGGGTGGCCGCCAATTTGGCTTTACTGCATTGACCGTGGTGGGTGATGGCGCTGGCCGCGTTGGTTTTGGTTTCGGTAAAGCCCGCGAAGTTCCATTGGCAATCTCTAAAGCAATGGCTGCAGCTCGCAAAAATATGGTGCATGTTGCTTTGCGCAAAGAAACTTTGCATTACTCAGTTAAAGGTACTCACGGCGCGACTCGTGTTTTGATGCAACCAGCCTCTGATGGTACGGGTGTTATCGCCGGCGGCGGCATGCGCGCAGTTCTCGAATGTGCAGGTGTACGTAATGTCTTGGCAAAGAGCTACGGCTCGCGTAACCCAATTAATGTGGTGCGCGCAACAGTGAAGGCGCTTGCTTCAGTGCGCTCGCCTAACGAGATTGCAGCCAAGCGCGGCAAGTCACTTGCAGAGATCATGGGCTAATGGTCATGACTGCCAAACAAATGAAAATTACGCTTAAGAAAAGCATCTACGGACAGCTTGCCAATGTTGCTCAGTCAGTTCGAGGCTTGGGTTTGCGCAAGCCTCATCAGACAGTTGTCGTAGTTGATACGCCTGAGAACCGAGGTCTGATTCGCACAGCGCGTCACTTGCTGGCAGTGGTTGAAAGCTAAGGGCCTTAAAGGCACCGTAAGAATTTTGGAGAATTTTAATGCGCATTAATACTATTAAACCCTCACCAGGCTCCAAGCGCCTGCGTTTGCGCGTGGGTCGTGGTGCTTCAGCTGGGCAAGGTAAAACTTGTGGTCGCGGCGTTAAAGGCCAGCGTGCTCGCAAGGGTGGCTACCATAAAGTTGGTTTTGAAGGCGGCCAAATGCCGTTGCAACGCCGGATGCCCAAAGTGGGGTTCCGGTCGGCTATGAAAGCCTCTCGTGCAGAAGTGCGTTTAGATGAGCTCGCAAAAGTAACAGTCGACCTAATCGATCTAGCCGCTTTGAAAGCCGCAAATATAGTACCGGCGCATACGGAGGTCGCCAAAGTAGTGTTATCTGGTGAAATTAAAAAAGCTGTGAAACTTAAGGGCTTGGGTGTGACTAAGGGCGCGAAACTTGCGATTGAAGCCGCTGGCGGCACGATCGAAATTTAGGATTTAATTAGGACTCTATAAAACAATGGCATCGAGCATCGGAAATCCAGCAAGCACACTCGCAGACGCAGGCCGTTTCGGCGAAGTTCGTGCGCGCCTGGTATTCTTATTTGGTGCGCTGATTGTCTACCGAATTGGAACGTTTATTCCTGTACCAGGCATTAATCCTGCTGAAGTCGCTCGTTTCTTTGAAGAAAGTCAAGGCACAATTCTAGGTATTGTTAACATGTTCTCCGGCGGTGCTTTAGAGCGTTTATCTATCTTTGCTATGGGTGTAATGCCCTATATTTCTGCTTCAATTATTGTGCAGATGGTCTCGATGGTACATCCTGCTTGGGAAGAATATCGTAAAGAAGGCGAAGCAGGTCGTCGCAAGCTCACACAAATCACGCGTTACTTTACAGTGGTGCTGGGTTTGTTCCAATCTTTGGGCGCTTCGGTAGCGTTGCAAAATGGCGGCATGGTCAATAACCCCGGCTGGTCGTTTCTATTTATAGGTACGATCACCATGACTACTGGAACTATGTTTCTTATGTGGCTTGGCGAGCAAGTCACCGAACGTGGCATTGGCAATGGCATTTCTATGATTATTTTGTCTGGGATCGTAGCTGGTTTGCCAAGCGCGATTGGTCGTACTGTCGAGTCTGTGAACACCGGTGAAATGTCAGGCTTGTTTGCTTTGGTTTTGTTGGCGCTTGTATTGGGCGTAACTGCTTTATGCGTCTATGTAGAGCGTGCTCAACGCCGCATTACTGTTAACTATGCTAAGCGCCAAGTCGGTCGTCGTGTGATGGCTGGTCAAACCAGTCATTTACCGTTTAAGCTAAATATGGCGGGTGTAATTCCTCCTATTTTTGCATCAAGCTTGTTGCTCTTTCCCGCGACCATCGCGCAATTTTTTGGCACAGGCGAAGGAAAATTTGCTGAAGTACTGCAAGGGATTGCAGCTTCACTTGGTTACGGGCAGCCTTTGCATTTAGTGCTTTATACAGCGCTTATTTTATTCTTTTGCTTCTTCTATACTGCGCTCGTTTTTAACGCTCGAGAGACTTCAGATAATCTTAAAAAATCCGGTGCTTTTATACCTGGTATTCGTCCCGGACAGCAGACTGGCGAATACATCGATAAGGTATTGACTCGGTTGACGCTGTGGGGTGCTGTGTATGTCGCAAGCGTTTGCTTGGTACCCGAAATTATGATTTCACAGGGTGGCGTTCCGTTTCAGTTCGGCGGCACCTCTTTATTGATCGTCGTAGTGGTAGCTATGGATTTCATGGCTCAGCTGCAGGCGCACATGATGTCCCACCAGTACCCCGGCTTACTGAAGCAGGCAAATCTGATGGGTTACGGACGCGGCGGCGCGCCGCAGTGAGCAAAGGGTATTTGAAATGAAAGTTCGTCCATCCGTTAAGAAAATTTGCAAAGACTGCAAGATTGTACGTCGACGTGGTGTTGTCTACGTTATTTGTAAAGAAGTTCGACATAAGCAAAGGCAAGGTTAGTTGGTTGTTATATTTTCAGATAGTTTTTTAAGGTTTTTAAGTAGGATGCCGCATTTTTAGCGGCATCGAGGCAGTAAAAATGGCACGTATAGCCGGAATAAATATCCCGATGAACAAACATGTTGTTATCGGACTTACGCACATTTACGGTGTAGGACGTAATCGTGCCCGCACCGTTTGCGCTGCGGCAGGCGTAGATCCGACAACTAAGGTTAAGGACCTTACGGATCCTGAGGTCACATCGCTACGCACGCAAATTGCGCGTGGATTAGTAGAAGGTGATTTACGTCGAGAAGTATCGATGAATATTAAACGTCTTATGGATCTCGGAACGTATCGCGGCCTGCGGCATCGCAAAGGGCTGCCGCTTCGTGGTCAGCGTACGCGTACTAACGCGCGGACGCGAAAAGGCCCGCGCAAGCAGGCAGTGAAGCTCAACGCGCCTCCGGGCAAGGCATAAAGGTTCAGACGGGCATAGCACATGGCAGAACAAAAACAGTCAAACGCCTCGGGCGCAAAGAAACCAAAGAAAGCACGCAAAAATGTGCTTGATGGCATTGCGCATATCCATGCGTCATTTAACAACACGATCATCACAATCACAGATCGACAAGGCAACGCGTTGTCTTGGGCAACTTCCGGTGGTAGTGGTTTCCGTGGGTCACGTAAGTCCACGCCTTTTGCTGCGCAAGTCGCAGCAGAAAAGGCAGGCAACGCTGCGCAGGAGCATGGTCTGCGCAATGTTGAGGTTCGTGTCACGGGCCCTGGCCCGGGTCGTGAATCTGCAGTTCGTGCCCTGAACAACTGTGGCTTAAAGATCACTAACATCTCCGACGTCACGCCGATTCCGCACAACGGCTGTCGTCCTCCCAAGAAGCGTCGCGTTTAAAGTGCAGCGCAAGAGGAATATCTGATGGCTCGTTATATTGGTCCAAAGTGTAAACTCGCTCGTCGCGAAGGCACTGATCTTTTTCTCAAAAGTGGTATTAAACCGCTAGAGAGCAAATGTAAATTTCAAGTACCCCCTGGTGGCGTAAAAAGTGAGCGTAAGACGCGCTTATCTGAATACGGTACGCAGCTGCGCGAGAAACAAAAGCTGCGTCGTATGTACGGCGTACTCGAGCGCCAGTTTGCTAATTACTACGAAGAGGCTGCTCGTCGTTCCGGCGCTACGGGTGAGAACCTTTTAAAGTTGCTTGAATGTCGTCTCGACAATGTCGTTTATCGTATGGGTTTTGCCTGTACACGATCAGAAGCTCGGCAGCTTGTAAGTCATAAGGGGGTTGAAGTGAATGGAGCGGTTGTTACCATAGCTTCCTACCAAGTGCGTGCAGGAGATTCCGTTTCTATTCGCGAAAAAGCACGCAAGCAACTACGGATTCAAAGCGCATTGCAGATTGCTTCGCAGGTCGGTCTGCCCGAGTGGGTTGAAGTAAATGACAAAGAAATGAAAGGTGTTTTTAAGCAGGTTCCCGCACGGGATGAGATCCTGCCGGATATCAACGAGAACCTTGTCGTCGAGTTGTATTCGAAGTAAGAGGAGAGGAATCTAAATTATGGAAAGATCTATCAACGAATTTCTCAAACCGCGCGTGGTTAAAGTGAGTCCGCTCGCTCCGCGTCAAGCTCGTGTGGTCATTGAACCGTTCGAGCGCGGTTTTGGCCATACTCTTGGCAACGCCCTACGGCGTGTACTGCTGTCATCTATGCCGGGCGCAGCTATTACGGAAGTAGAAATAGAGGGCGTTCTGCATGAGTACACTAGTATTGAAGGGGTTCAAGAAGACATTGTCGATATGCTTTTGAATTTGAAACAAGTAGCTATTCGTATGCATAGTCGCACTTCAGCAGAACTGCGTCTTTCTAAGAAGGGACCGGGACCAGTGACTGCAGGTGACATTCAAACTGATCACGACGTTGAAATCGTGAATCCAGAGTTAGTCATTGCAAATCTAACTAAAGCCGGCGAACTCACCATGATTATACGGGTTGAGTCTGGTCGTGGTTATAGCCCTGCTGCCAATCGTACGGTCTTTGAAGAAGTTTCGCGTCCTATTGGGCGCTTGCAACTTGATGCGTCTTTCAGCCCTGTTCGTCGTGTGACCTATTCTGTTGATGCTGCCCGTGTTGAGAAGCGTACCGATCTAGATAAGTTAGTGCTTGATATCGAGACTAATGGCACAATCGATGCTGAAGAGGCCATCCGTCGTGCTGGCAGCATCCTTAAAGATCAACTATCCGTATTCGTTGATTTAGAGGGCGAAGAAGACGGTAGTCACAAGACCGAATCAACCCAGTTTGAGCCGCTTTTGTTGCGCCCCGTTGATGAGCTTGAGCTTACTGTCCGCAGCGCAAATTGCTTGAAGGCTGAAAATATTCATTACATTGGTGATTTAGTGCAACGGACAGAAGTTGAATTGCTCCGCACTCCAAATTTAGGCAAGAAGTCTCTCACCGAGATTAAAGAGGTTTTGCAGAGCCATGGGCTCATGCTGGGCATGCGTCTCGATGGCTGGCCGCCCACGGGTCTGCGGCAAGAGGAAGATCGCGGTGTTACCGGTATTAGTTTGATGTGATGCCTATGCGCGGCTTTTTGCCACGCAGTTTGGTTGATTTATTGAGGTTTTTTTATGCGTCATAAACTTTCTGGCCGACAACTGTCGCGCAATGCTCCGCACCGTCATGCGTTAATGCGTAATATGAGTGTAGCTTTGCTACGCCATGAAACTATTCGGACTACTTTGCCCAAAGCCAAAGAATTACGTCGTGTTGTTGAGCCTCTCATTACTCTAGGCAAAAGCGATAGCGAAGCCCATCGTCGTTTGGCTTTTTCGCGACTGCGCGACAAAGCCATTGTCGATAAGTTATTTGTAGATCTCGGACCGCGTTTTAAAGTACGTGCTGGTGGTTACACTCGAATTTTACGCATGATGCCACGTGCTGGTGACTCAGCGCCCATGGCTCTGATGCAGTTAGTGGACCGTGCTGTCACCGAACTGCTCGTAGCTGAAGTGCCTGCTAAGAAGGCGCGCGCTCGCTCTAAGAAAATGGGTGAGGTAAGCGAAGTTGTGGCATCGAAGAAAGCGACTCGTCGTAAAACTGCAGTAGCTTAATTAATAAGCTAGCGGTAAGTGAATTTAAAAAGTTTCCTTATATAGTAGTTTTATAAAAAAATTATTTAGGATGTAGTAGTGCTTGTGCATTACGCGTGAGATTTTCGCAGCCCTGAGCTGTAATCACTAAGTTATCTTCAATACGAATGCCGCCAAATGGGCTTAAAGAGTCCACACGCTTCCAGTTGATCTTTAAGGCATATGGACCCATGCGTACAGGATCTAATAACGAGTCAATAAAATAAACTCCTGGCTCCATCGTTACCACAAAATTTGGCTCTAAAACACGCGTAAGGCGAAGTGTATAGTCCAAGGTCGGACGTGGTAGGTGTATGCCGTAAGAGCCTGACATTCTGCCTCCTACATCATGTACCTGTAAGCCTAAGAGATGCCCAATGCCGTGCGGGAAGAACAGACGAGCGATGCCGTTATCTATAGCTTCGGCAGCGCTGCAATTTACAATATTTGACTCGACCAATAAATTGGCAATATATGCGACTGCAGATTGGTGTATTTCTCGCCAATCTTTACCTGGTTTTGCCTGATCACATAAGCGCTGTTGCAATTGATGCATAGCAGCAATTAAAGCGGAAAAATCAGGATCGTTGTATGAGTAAGTTCGGGTGATGTCACTACCATAGCCAGCAAAGTTAGCGCCGGCATCTATCAATAAAGAGTTTATTTTTATTGGGGCGCAACGTTGTAGCACTTGGTAATGCAGAACCGCCCCTCCTTTGTTAAGGGCAACGATAGAGTTGTAAGGCAGTTCTTGTTCGCGCTGGCCGCAGGATGAGGCAAAGGCATTATGAATTTCATATTCGCTGCCACCTGCGCGGAATGCTCGTTCAGCAGCAGCATGACCTTGTACACCAAGCCAGTTAGCCTCGCGGAGGCAGGCTATTTCATAGGCTGTTTTGCGTGCTCGTGCAAAGTCTAGTTGCCAAAGTAATTCTGAGGAGTTGATAGCTGCTAAACCCCAATTGGTAAGTTCGGGAAGGAGGTCTCCGATCCAAGCAGTTCTGGCAAGAGACTTAGGTAGTGCGGCCCGCGCTTGGGCGCGTGAATGTACCGTCATAATCTTGAATGAGCTCGGCCACCAGGATTCTGGTAATTGAGCAGCTTGATGCCAAAAGTCTGTGGCAACGTAGAAAATTAAAGTAGGTTGGTTGCCGGGCTCAAAAAAGATGAGTGAGCCGGGAGCATTTAATAAGGGCGCCCAGAGCTTAAAGGGCGGATGTACTTTGTAGGGGTAGTTTTGGTCGTCCAAGAAGAGTTGCAGCGGTTCACCAGCCTGAATCACTAGGGAATCAAACCCGGTAGCTTCCAAGGCCGCACTTGTACGGCTCGAAATCTCAGCTAGATGTAGAGCGAAGAGTGGCGATAAAAGATGATTTTGCATGCTTTAGTTCTCTTAGAAATGTAGAAAAAGAAGTCCTTTTCTCACATAAAGTGTCTTTCGCTTGGCATCGACCTATAGGTAAAATAGCTACAAACTCAATTTTACCCTAGATACTCTGGATATCTGTCCATAGAGCAGATTCATAAAGGTCAATCTGGGGGGTATTCCCAATCAACCCAAAAGCCGATAGAATCTTCAGGTAATCTAACAAGGTTGCCAGACAAACTAGCTAGGTTGTTTGATTTTATCTATGTCTATACTTTTTTTGGGGTATCACAAAATGAAGACGAAACTTGCTCTCGCTGCAGTTCTTGCAGCACTTGCTTTGACCGCTTGCGCCAAGCAGCCAGAAGCTCCTGTGGCTGAAGCTGCTCCTGCTGTTGAAGCTGCTCCTGCTGTTGAAGCTGCCGCTCCGGCTGCTGATGCTGCCGCTCCGGCTGCTGATGCTGCCGCTCCTGCTGCCGCTCCGGCTGCCGAAGCCGCCAAGTAATTCTTGTAAGAGAATAACTTGCTTGGGGGGCGTTAGCCTCCCAATAAAAACCCGGTTTAGTGGCAGCGCCACTTTATCGGGTTTTTTTATGGGCTATAAAATTTCCAGTGTTATTTAGAGCATTTACACTGCCAAAGCCTAAAATCTAGTGAAGATATGATGTTAGGTTGATCGGCAGGTAAAGGTTGTATTCTAGAAGCTATATCGAACCGCGAGATTTGCTAGGCTTTGCGATTAATGGCGCTAAAAATTTTCCAGTGTACGAGCCTGTAGTGGCAGCAATGGTTTCTGGTGTGCCAACGGCTAAGATTTGACCGCCGGCCTCACCACCTTCGGGACCTAAATCAATCAGCCAGTCCGCTGTTTTTATGACATCTAAATTGTGCTCAATGACAACTACAGTGTTACCTTCGTTTCGCAATCTTTGTAGGACCATTAATAGTTGCTCTATGTCTTGAAAATGCAGCCCAGTGGTTGGTTCATCCAGAATATATAATGTTCGGCCTGTCGCACGCTTGGCTAATTCCCGGGACAGTTTGATCCGTTGCGCTTCACCGCCAGAGAGAGTGGTTGCATTTTGGCCCAGTTTTAAATAGCCGAGACCTACATCTAGCAGCGTTTGTAATTTAGGGTGTACGTTTGGGATATTTTGAAAAAACCGTAGAGAATCTTCAACGGTCATATTCAATACATCGTGAATGCTTTGACCGCGATATTTTATTTCTAGTGTTTCGCGGTTATAGCGTTTGCCACGACAAATATCACAGGGTACATAGACATCAGGTAGAAAATGCATTTCGACTTTCATTACGCCATCGCCTTGACAGGCCTCGCACCGTCCGCCTTTTACATTGAAGCTAAAGCGACTGGCATCATAACCACGTATGCGTGCTTCTGGGACTTGCATGAATAATTCACGCAGCACCGTGAATAAACCGGTGTAGGTAGCCGGATTAGAGCGAGGAGTGCGTCCCAAGGGACTTTGATCTATGGCAATAACGCGATCAATATTCTGCAGGCCTTCTATGGCACGACACGGAGCGGGATTATTTGAGCTGCCGTTAAGTTGTGCAGTGGCGTGGAGTAAGAGTGTGTCATTAATTAGAGTGCTTTTGCCCGAACCCGATACTCCTGTGACACAGGTTAATAATCCAAGCGGGATATCAACGCTGATGTCTTTTAGATTATTACCTGTCGCACCAATGATACTCAGTTGGCGGTTGGCTTGGATGGGGGTACGTTGGCTAGGCACTACAATACGCCGCGTACCGCAAAGATATTGGCCAGTTAAGGAATCTGGGTTTGCAAGGATCTCAGCTGGCGTACCTTGAGCAACCAATGCACCGCCATGTACTCCTGCGCCTGGACCCAGATCGATCACATGGTCTGCGGAGAGAATCGCATCTTCATCGTGTTCCACCATGATCACAGAGTTGCCGAGATCACGCAGTCGGTACAATGTAGCGAGGAGCCGAGCATTGTCGCGTTGATGCAAACCAATGGAAGGCTCATCTAATATATACATTACGCCTGTTAGACCTGAACCAATTTGACTTGCGAGCCGAATTCGTTGTGCTTCGCCGCCAGATAGAGTGTCGGCACCGCGATCGAGTGTGAGATATTCTAAACCAACATCGACCAAGAAATTAAGGCGTTCTTGTAACTCTCGCACAACTTTACTAGCTACTTCGCCACGCCAACCGTCGATATGTAACTGATCAAAGAATTCTGCAGTCTTAGATACAGCCATGTGCGTGACTTGCGGCAGCGAGTGCTCGCCAATAAAAACATGTCGTGCCGTGCGGTTTAAGCGACTACCAGCGCAATCCGGACATTTTCGCGTACCTTGGTATCGTGTGAGCTCTTCACGCACGGAAGCTGATTCAGTTTCACGATAACGCCGTTCAATATTCACGAGCATGCCCTCAAAGGCATGTGTGCGTTTAGTAATTCGACCACCGCCTACTGTGTATGTGAACTCTAAGGTCTCCTCGCCACTGCCATACAGTAGGATTTTTTGAACATGCACAGGAATTTCTTTCCATGGCTCTTCAATATCAAAACCATAGTGGCTGGCTAATGAGCGAATCATGTGAAGAAAAGGAGCATTGTGTCGATCCCAGCCACGGACTGCGCCCCCAGCCAGAGAGAGTTGCGGGGAAGCTACTAAGCGCGCTGGGTCGAAGAATTCTTGTACCCCCAGGCCATCGCAAGTTGGGCAGGCACCAGCGGGGCTATTGAACGAAAACATCTTAGGTTCGAGTAAAGCCGCGCTGTAACCGCACTGGGGGCAAGCATGAATATTAGAAAACAGTAGGTCAAAACCTTGTCCTGTAAGTGTTGGCCTATTCGTCGCATCATCTGCTAAGTGATATGACACGATGCGTGCGGTGCCGCCAGAGAGCCGAAGGGCTGTTTCAAAAGATTCGGCAAGGCGCTGCATTGCATCGGGACGGACGCGAAAGCGATCGACTACTGCATCAATGCTATGGCGACGCCTAGGATCGAGCTTGGGTAGCGCATCAAGCTCATGGACTGTGCCATTGACTCGCGCACGCACAAAACCTTGAGACTGTAATTCGTTAAAGACTTCGCTGTGCTCGCCTTTGCGATCATGGATCATTGGCGAAAGCAGCAACACGGCGGAGCCCTCTTCTAGGCGTAGGACTTGGTCCACCATCTGGCTGACGGTTTGTGCCTCGAGTGTTACGTTGTGCTCCGGGCAGCGCGGTATGCCGGCCCGTGCATACAACAAGCGTAGATAGTCTAGAATCTCAGTTACAGTGCCCACTGTTGAGCGCGGGTTGTGTGAGGCAGCTTTTTGTTCGATGGCAATAGCCGGAGAAAGTCCTTCGATGTGATCCACATCGGGCTTATCCATCATGGATAGAAACTGCCTAGCATATGCGGATAACGATTCTACATACCGCCGCTGTCCCTCAGCATAAAGGGTATCAAAAGCAAGTGAAGATTTCCCTGAGCCTGACAGGCCAGTGACGACAACCAACTGGTTACGGGGAATATCTAGATCTAGGTTGCGCAGGTTGTGGGTACGCGCGCCTCGGATTCGAATTGGCTGCATGCTTACAGTGCTCAGGAAAAACAGCCGGATAGTGTAACCTTCCCGTGAGCCCTTCTACTGGACTTTGTAGCCAAAATTAAAGGTTTAAGTGCTCATTCTGCGGTGCAAGGCTACGCTGTAGCCTCTAGAATGGGGCTATTGACTAAGAGTGGTTTTGCACTACTCTTAAAATTATCAACTTTTAAGGGAAGCATTCGATATGGCACGTGGCGTAAACAAAGTCATCATCGTTGGTAACCTCGGACAAGATCCAGATACCAAAGCTATGCCATCAGGTATGACCGTCTGTAATTTGCGGATTGCCACTAGCGAAAGCTGGAAAGACAAAACCTCTGGCGAAACCAAAGAGCAAACTGAGTGGCATAGTGTTGCGATGTTTGGCCGGTTAGCTGAGATCGCTGGCGAATATTTGCGCAAGGGCTCACAGGTCTACATTGAGGGACGTTTGCGCACTCGCAAATGGCAAGATAAAACTGGCAATGATCGTTACACCACCGAGATCGTTGCTAATGAAATGCAAATGCTTGGAAGTGGTAGGACGATGGGTGGCGAGGGTAGTCGCGCAGCAGGTGGCGGCGCGTCTGCAGCAGCAGTTGAGGTGACCGACAGTGAGCCGCCACGCGGCTCTTCAGGTAAAGATGACTTCGACGACGATATCCCTTTCTAAAAGGCGCCCTTCAAAAAGGAAGGGCTGATATGACTGGACGTTATTTCATCAAGACTTTTGGCTGCCAGATGAATGAGTACGACTCAGCTCGTATGGGCGACGTACTCTCAACTCTTGATGGTATGACTGTCACAAATGATCCTAGGCAAGCAGATGTCTTGCTCATGAATACCTGCTCGGTTCGCGAAAAAGCCCAGTCCAAAGTATTTTCGCTCTTAGGCGAATGGAAGCTTCTCAAAGATAAGAAACCTGGGTTACTCATTGGAGTAGGTGGTTGTGTCGCGAGTCAGGAGGGTGAATTGCTTGTTAAAGCAGCGCCACAAATTGATCTAGTATTTGGCCCGCAGACGCTGCACCGCTTACCTGCCATGATTACTCAGCGCCGCGCCAGTAAGCGCGCTGTTGTTGATATTAGCTTTCCGGAAATTGAAAAATTTGATCATTTGCCTGCTCCGCGCGCTGAAGGTGCACTTGCATACGTATCGATTATGGAAGGCTGCAGTAAGTATTGTAGTTTTTGCGTAGTGCCTTATACCCGTGGTGATGAAATTAGTCGTCCACTTGAATCTGTGCTGGAGGAAATTCGTACGCTTGCAGCCCAAGGTGTACGTGAGATAACACTACTTGGTCAAAATGTGAATTCTTATCGTGGTGCGATGGCTGATGGTGTGCTAGTAGATTTGTCAACGCTGATTCACCATGTAGCCGCCTTCCAAAGAATTGAGCGTATCCGGTTTACTACTTCTCATCCATTGGAATTCAACGATAGCCTGATAGAGGCATATGCCAATGTACCTAAGCTCGCGAATCATCTACATTTGCCAGTACAATCTGGTTCAGATCGTGTACTTTCTATGATGAAACGTGGTTATACGGCTTTGGAATTTAAAGATAAAATTCGTCGACTACGACTTGTGCGTCCTGATATTTCTGTTACCTCAGATTTTATTGTAGGTTTTCCGGGAGAGACTGAGCGTGATTTTGAAGCTACCTATAAAATGGTAGAAGAGCTGAATATTGATCTGTCGTTTAGTTTTCTCTACAGTCGTAGACCTGGCACACCAGCTGCTGCATTGCCTGATGATGTTCCCCATGAAAAAAAGCAAGCCCGGCTCGTGCGCTTGCAAGAATTGCTCGAGTTGCAAGCACAATTGCGTAGTCAGCGTATGATTGGTACAGAGCAGCGCGTATTGGTGCAGCGACCCTCACGTAAGGATGTAAATGAATTAGCAGGTCGTACCGAGGATAATCGTTGGGTTAATTTCCCGGGGCCTGCCTCGCTTATTGGCGACTTTGCTTTAGTGCAAATTACTGAAGCACGTAAGCATTCATTGCGCGGGCGAATTATTTCGGCTGAGATTCACGGTGGTTGAGACTGTTGTCATTCCCCCTTTGGCACGTGTTACTCGTAAGTTCGTTTTAGAGCCACAAGATAATGAACGTTTGGCTAATCTTTGTGGGCCATTAGATGAAAACTTACGATTAGTTGAATCGCGACTGATTGTAGAAGTACGGCGTCGTGGTAATCACTTCCGTATTGAAGGTGTCGAAGCACAGGCTGCAGAAGCTTTGCTGCTAGAACTCTTTAACTTAACGCGTACCGAGAACGTTACTGTTGAAACAGTACACTTGGCGCTGCGTGATCATGATGGCTTAGCCAATGCAGCGATCACCGCATGTACTGCAGGAGAAAAAGAGAACAAAGAAGATATTGGTTTGCGGGTATTGCACGGTACCTTGCGTCCTAGAGGCGCTAATCAACGTGAATATTTGCAGCGTATTCGGCAGCATGATTTAACTTTTGGTGTAGGTCCAGCTGGCACAGGCAAAACTTATTTAGCCGTAGCCTGTGCAGTCGAAGCTCTACAATCTGATTCTGTACGGCGGATTATTTTGGTACGCCCTGCAGTAGAAGCAGGTGAGAGATTAGGTTTTTTGCCTGGTGATATGTCGCAAAAAGTTGATCCTTATTTACGTCCTATGTACGATGCCCTCTATGAAATGATGGGTTTTGATCGTGTTGCTAAATTTATAGAACGTAATGTAATTGAGGTTGCGCCACTAGCTTTCATGCGTGGTCGATCGTTAAATGATTCATTCATCCTTCTGGATGAAGCTCAGAACACCACTATTGAACAAATGAAAATGTTCCTAACTCGTATTGGTTTTGGCTCTAAGGTGGTAGTCACGGGAGATATTACCCAAACAGATTTGCCCGCAGGTCGTCCCTCAGGATTACGACATGTCACTGAGGTTCTGCGAGACGTTCAGGGAGTAGGATTCCAATTCTTTGAAACACGGGATATAGTGAGGCATCCTTTGGTGCAACGGATTGTTCAGGCCTATGAAGCCTACTGATCATTTGCTTGTAGTTGATGTGTCTAGCAGCATTGTGTGTGGGGTGCCCCCTCGGGTGTCCTTGGTACGTTGGGCACGCACCGCAGCCGGGGCTAGAGGTCGAGGCTGGGAAATAGTGATTCGGGTTGTGGGACTTGCTGAAGGGCGCCGCTTGAATGCTGTTTGGCAAGGCAAAGATTACGCTACTAATGTATTGTCTTTTCCGGCGCATCCGTCAACTCTTATCCATCAGCACCTTACCGGATTTACCTTAAAACCCATGGGTGATTTAGTTATTTGCGCTCCTGTACTTGTGCGTGAGGCTCGTGCACAGGGTAAGCTACTTAAGGCCCACTGGGCTCATATGGTTGTGCATGGCGTGCTACATTTATTAGGTTACGATCATGCGTATGACGCCGAGACACGGCGTATGGAGCGTCGCGAGAGACAAATTTTAAGAATCTTTGGATTACCTAACCCGTACGCTGCAATTTAATAACGATATCCTATGATTAAACTTCATGAGCGATTTAAAAGCTGCATTCAAGATTTAGGCCGTTCACTCTCAGGGAGAGTCCAAGATCGTGAGGGCTTAATGCGACAAATGCGCGAGGCGTTAGAGTGTGGGCTAATTGACTTGGATGCGTTAGAGATGCTTGAGGGCGTTTTGGGAGTAGCGGAAATCCAAGTACGCGACATCATGGTGCCTCGTTCGCAGATGGTTACTTTAGAGCGTGATGCGTCTGCTGCAACGCTGCTCCCAATTATTGTGGAATCCGGACACTCACGTTTTCCTGTGCTCGATGGTCATCGAGATGACATTGTTGGTATTCTGCTTGCCAAAGATGTATTACGTGTTTTTGCAGCCAGTATGAAAGAAAATTTTGATATTCGCGAATGTATGCGTCCAGCAGTTATAGTGCCTGAATCTAAGCGTGTAAATGTGCTTCTTAAAGAATTTAGACGCAACCGAAACCATATGGCAATTGTCATTGATGAATACGGCGGTGTTGCCGGATTGGTGACTATCGAAGATGCCATAGAACAAATTGTTGGAGATATCGATGATGAGTATGATATTGAAGATGAAAAAAATATTAGGAAAGAATCTGAGCAGGAGTTTTTTGTACGAGGGGATACGCCGATAGAGGATTTTAATGAATACTTTGGCGTTGCACTTTTGGATGATGAATTTGATACAGTGGCAGGATTGGTAATGAAGCAATTGGGACATCTCCCGCGTCGTGGCGAGTCTCTGTTTCTCGGTAAGATTGAATTCAGAGTATTGCGAGCAGATCAGCGAAAACTGCATGCTCTTAAAGTTATTCCGCCGTACGATGTAATTCCGCTAGAAGAGCGGTTGAAGCGAGATTGATAGTTGCGTAGTTTTATAGCATTGGGCAGTGGCGCTTTACTCACACTTGCGTTTGCACCATTTGATTTTTGGTTGTTAGCTATTTTAGTTCCTGCGATATTTTTTTACTCTATAGAAGGTGCCACCACGCGCTGCGCTGCCAAACTGGGTTTTTATTTTGGTTTGGGTACTTTCACGGCAGGTACCTATTGGCTCTATATCAGCATTAATGGTTTTGGTGGTGCCCCAGTTTGGCTTGCTTTGCTTCTCATGTTTGGTTTGGTAATTTGGATGTCGAGTTACTATGCGTTGCTTGGATTCCTTGCCACAAGGTTTCTCCCTGCTCGTGGATTGTGTCGCTGGGTGCTTGGTTTGCCAGCCTTATGGGTATTGTTAGAGTGGTTTCGCGGTTGGTTTCTCTCTGGCTTTGGTTGGTTATCTTTAGGCTATTCTCAAACGGATACAGTGCTTGCTTCGTTCGCGCCGATTGGCGGTATTTATCTAATCACCACAATGTTAGTTTTAATGGCTGGTGCATTGCTTGCCTTCGTGCGCGGTACTTACTCAGATAAAATTTTTGCGACTGTGTTGCTCTTGCTGCCTTGGGTTATTGCCTTCAGTGTATCTAAAATTCAATGGACGCATATTGCCGGTGCACCTGTGCAAGTAGCTTTAGTTCAAGGCGCAATTCCACAAGATCAGAAATGGCTCAACGCTAATCGAGAAGTAACCTTGCGACGCTATCGTGATTTAACCATGCAGGCTTTGGGGACCCCATTAATTCTCTGGCCAGAGTCTGCGCTACCTGATTTAGCTAATAATCTCGTTACTTTCTTAGATGAAATTCAGCGTGTCACAACCCAATCTGGATCTACGGTAGTTATGGGCATTATTCGTGCCTTACCGAATGCACAAACTAATGTGCCTGAATATTTCAACTCTATATTGGTGCTTGGGAAACAGCTTAGTTGGTATAATAAGTCTCATTTGGTCCCTTTTGGAGAGTTTTTTCCAATACCACTGGTCGTGAGGGACTGGTTGCGTTTAATGAGTCTGCCTTATTCGGATTTCGTTCCTGGTGAAGCGCAACAGAGTACATTGCACGTTGCCGGCTTGGTTATCTCACCGAGTATTTGTTATGAAGATGCTTATCCTAGTGCTCAGCTAATGTCTCTGCACTCTGCCACTGTGATGGTGAATGTAACAAACGATGCCTGGTTTGGGCGCTCCAGCGCACGCTATCAGCACCTACAAATTTCGCGTATGCGCGCAATTGAGGCGCAGCGTTATTTACTTCGTGTTGCGAACGATGGCGTTTCAGCAGTTATTGGACCGCACGGCGAAATCATTGCTCGTGCAGCAGAATTTACTCCAACCGTGTTGCGTGGTGTAGTAGTCCCGCGCAGCGGTACCCCACCCTTTACAAAATTTGGCAATTGGCCAATTTTGTTACTGTGTGCTCTTGCCGCGTTCTTTAGTCTTTGGCACGCTCGTAATGAACTTATAGTGAGTTCACGAGTCTAGGATTTTATGTTTATGGATAGGATTTGGTATATGACCCAGCAACCGATGTTTCGCCGTACTCTAGCGGCTGTTCTAGTTCTATTTGTGTTCACGGCCTGTCAGCCGAAAACCTCCACTGCGTCCAACGCAGGAACGGTGGCTGACGCCAGCCCGCAAGGAGCTGCTGCTGTGACTAACGAATTGCGCTCTCGGTTGCCTAATTTTGCTGCTTTGGTTCAGCAGCAAGGGTCAGCTGTGGTCAATATTACTACCAAGGGTAAGAAGGTTAAAACCCGCGCGTCTGGCCTCTCCCCGGATGACCCACTCTTCGATTTTTTTAGGCGTTTTGGTATGCCTAACTTACCACCCTCGCGCGAGTCCCCAGAAGAGGGCGATGCTCAGCGCGTCCCGGGTGGGGAGGCTTCGGGTTTTATTGTGAGCGCGGATGGCTATGTGCTGACTAATGCACATGTGGTGGATGCGGCTGCAGAGGTCATAGTAAGAATGATAGATCGTCGAGAGTTCACCGCTAAGGTCATCGGTATAGATAAGCCGACGGATGTTGCCGTGCTTAAAATTGACGCCAAGGATTTGCCTGTAGTTAATATTGGTGTGCCAGCGCGTTTGCGCCCAGGCGAATGGGTGGTTGCTATTGGCTCACCATTTGGTTTTGAAAATAGCGTGACCGCTGGCATCGTTAGTGCAACAGCACGTTTTTTGCCAGGTAGCGATAGTAACTACGTGAATTTTATTCAGACTGATGTGGCTATAAACCCTGGTAATTCAGGTGGACCTCTCTTTAATTTAGAGGGTGAAGTAATCGGTATAAATTCACAAATTTATAGCCGTTCTGGTGGTTATATGGGGATCTCATTTGCTATCCCTATAGATGTTGCAATTAATGTGAAAGACCAAATTTTAGAAAAAGGCAAAGTAAGCCGCGGAAAAATCGGTGTGAGCATCCAAGAGGTCAATGCACAGTTTGCTGAAACCTTTGGATTAGACCGGCCGCGTGGTGCTCTGGTCAGTGGTATTGTCCCTAATGGGCCAGCAGCTAAAGGGGGTATTAGAGCAGGTGATATTATTCTCTCTGCTAATGGCCAAAAGGTTGAGCGTTCGGCTGATTTGCCTGCGATTATTGGTATGCTGCGTCCAGGGGCCCAGGCTACTTTGGAATTGTGGCGTGACCGCGCAACAATATCTTTAAAAGTTCGGATTGCTGAGCTTGAGACTGAGTCCTCAAAAAAATCGGTGGAAGATTCGTCCGCACCTACCGGTTCAGCAGATCGTTTAGGGTTGTTAGTTCGTGAACTCAGCGCTGCAGAACGTCGAGAGATGCAAACTAGCGGGTTCATAGTCATTGAGCGTGCTGCAGGTGCTGCACGTGAAGCTGGTATTCAAACAGGAGATATCGTGCTTGGTGTGAATGGCCGCCCGGTCCAGTCTCTTAAAGAGTTCCGTGCCATGGTGGGGAGAGGTCAGACGACTGTTGCCTTACTCGTGCAACGCGAAGATGCACAGATCTTTGTACCGATTAGAGTGGGTAGCGAATAAGTATTAAGGGTGTGCTTTAGGTTTGACTGGTGGGTTGCTTTTGCATAGTGCGATAGTGTTTCATTGCGCGCCCTAGCAGTACTGCTGCTAGCGGTGCCGCTACGGCCGCTACAGCACTGACGCCTTGGCCAATTCTTTGATCGTCGTGTAGTATATAGTCTGATATTACTGATGCAGCAGTTGCACCAAAACCAATTCCACTAAGATTAATGATTAATAAATACAGCGCAGAAGTTCTTCCCCGAAGACGATTGGGCGTGACCATCTGTAAAGCTGCTGAGGCAGCTGCAAAGGGGAAACTTGAAAAAAATAATGTTGGTGCAAGTAGCGCCAAAGTCCACTCGGGACGAGAGACTTGAAAGGTAGCAATGGCGAGTGGCCACAGCGCTAGGGCACTCCACATGCCCACTTGTAATTCAGCGTCTTGAATGCCGTTAGCGCGCAAGCGGTCTGCCATCAGACCTCCCCCTAAAATTCCAGCCGCTCCCGCCACAAACATGATTGGCCCATAAGTCCATGCGATTTCTGCTGGAGCAAAATCATGGGCACGAATTAGATGTGACGGCAACCAAAATGCAACTGCATTGAAGAGCAGCGTCAGCAATGAAATGCCCAAAGTAAGATTTAAATAAAATGGAGAGTGTTCGCGAACATACTTTAGGACGCTTAAAAAAGTCTCGGTAGAATCGACAATTACCCCTTGGCGCTGAGGTTCTTTTAGGGTTAATAACCAAAGCGAGACTAAAATCCCAGGAGGGCCAAGCAGTAAAAAAGGTATTTGCCATGAGCGCACTTCACCGATCAAGGGGAGGTGGAGACTGGTAAGTGTGCCGATGTATTGCGCTAACAAGCCGGTCAGCATGATTGCGAGTCCAATACCAAAATATACGCCCATCGAAAATACACCAAGCGCCTTGCCGCGCCGCTGCGGTGGAAAGTAATCTGACAGCATGGAATATGCTGAAGGAGCTAGAGCAGATTCTCCAACACCAACCCCAATTCGCCCTGCAAAAAGAGCTCCATAACTAGTAGCTCGGCCACATAAGGTGGTCATTAGGGACCAAAGAAATATGCCTCCCGCGATAATATTGCGGCGGCTACTGGTATCCGCCCAACGACCGATGGGCCAAACGCCAATTACGGTATAGCACACTGCAAAGGCTAGGCCGTGTAGTAAACTTAATTCAGTGTCGCTTAAACCTAGATCGGCTCTGATCGGCCCAACAAGCATTGTGAGGATTTGGCGGTCTATGTATGAGAAGAGGTAAGCGACCATTAAAACAAATACCGCGTACCATGCTTCACGGGGCTGTACCCAGTTATCAGATGATGGCATTGATATAAACCTTGGCGATGGATTAAATCTTAGTAGTTTGGCGTCGGAGGTAACGGCTGCCCGTAGGGCGCTAGTTCGAGCGGCAAAATCGGTTGATGTGTTGGATTCCAAGAGAAAGGTTTTTTAACAGTGTCAAATGTATTTACTAAGGGGCCATTGATGGTACGTACAAACAAGTTATATCCCGTATCTGTACCGGCAGGGCCGTGATAGATGTCCTCACGCCACCAACAATAACCACCGCGTTGCATGCGACCTAAATCGCCCCAAACATAATCACCTTCGATGGTATAGAGCTCCTCTACCATTGGATGTGTCCACTGTGGCTTGGCCATCCCAGGGGGTGTGCGATGCGGCGGGGAGGAGTATAAAAAGGATGTCTCACCTGTGTAGGGGTTGGTGCGTAGAGGCTTGATGGCAACACCGCGCGAAAGTTGTGGGTCGACTAAACCTGGATCCCATTCCATCGCCAGTGGGTTGACATACTCTACTAAAAGCTTTGGATCAAATGTTGTTGTCGTAGCAACTAGACCTAAAGTGGGCACTCCGTAGAACATAGTCAGTAAAACCGCGCCATCGTAGCTTGCAGTTCGATCACGTATGTAGCCTGCAGGTAAAAAACCATAGGAGTGTTTTTCATATAAGCGGTCATTTATTTCAATCGCACCATCGAGCACGAAAAATTCTTCGTGTGTGAGTAGATGCTCAGGTGTGCGGCGTGACCAACCAGGGCTGTAGCGTATGACGCAGGTTGAGCTGCCATCATTATCATCCTGGCTCAGCATTTTGAATTCGACGTCAGTACGGGCATTACCATAGAAGTTTTTGGACCAAGGAATCATTTGAGTTTGTACAAACATGATGTGTGGACGCGCCATAGCTGCCTCTAGAAATAGGGTAATAAAAAAATTTTATGTTTGGTAAGGTATAAACATAACGCTTTATTACCACCTTACTCGTCTTTGATGTAAATTTACCAGCTTAATGAGCACCCAGCAGATTAAACTATTCGATTCGCCGCTCTGGCTAGATCACGTGGGCTATCTCGGTGGATCACTGGAGGCGTTGCAAGGCAACTGGCAGCGCTTAGGATTTACGACAACACCGGCACAAACATTGATGCGCCAAAATAGCCACACCGGAGAGTTGGTTTCTTTAGGGCAACGCAGTGCACATGTCGTGTTACCACAGGGGTATATTGAATTCAGCGAGTTACTCATCGCTGACCCTGAGCACCATCTTGCTCCGTGGCTGCATCGGGGCACTGGGCTTCATATTTTGGCACTGGGGAGCGACGATGTGCTGGCCGCACATGAGACTACTTCTGCATTGCCATTGAGCGCGACAGGCACTGCTTCGCGCTGTATTGAATATGGCACGAAACATGGGGCTGCACGATTTATCTGGTTCATGCTCCAGGCCGAGGCCTCACCAGAGGGTTTGCTGTGTGTGGTACAAAATCTGAACCCTGAATTAGTTTTCCAAGCGACTGTACAGACTCACCCGAATGGAGCGCAGGCGGTGTCTGAAGTAGTGGTCTACTTCGAGAAACCAGAGCTGGCTCTGGGGCGATACCGTTCTTTACTACACATGGAGCCTGTACAAATTGAAATGGATGCATGGCAATTCCAGCTCAGCCGAGGTGTCCTTACACTTTGTTCTAGTGCGACACTGAGCAGGCGCTTTGGCCCAGCACGGTTCTCCCCGGGGTTCTTACCGGCACCTTTTTTTGCGGCCTTGGTCATTGAGGTCGCCGAACTTTCTGTGGCCCGTGAGTGCTTGCAGCGGGCTGAAGTGCCCTTTAGAGAAACTATCGCAGGTTTACAGATTAGCCCATTACAGGCCACCGGCACACATTTGCTTTTAGCGCAAGCTTGAGTCGGGTCGTGTATCCTCGAGGCAACAAAATTTTAGGTAGATTCCACGGTTTTTCATATGGATGAGCGATACGAGCCCGCTGCTGTCGAACAGCTCGCACAGCAACACTGGAACGAGAATCGTAGCTTTGTTGCGCGCGAGAATTTCTCTGGACAAAGTTTAGATGCCGAGGCTCAGTTGTCTAAGGGCAAGTTCTATTGCCTTTCTATGTTTCCCTATCCCTCAGGCCGATTGCACATGGGCCATGTGCGCAACTACACCATCGGTGATGTGCTCTCGCGTTTTGCGCGCATGCAAGGCCGTAACGTGTTGCAACCAATGGGTTGGGATGCTTTTGGGTTGCCCGCTGAAAATGCTGCTATCGCTAATGGCGTCGCTCCTGCAAAGTGGACGCGCGAGAACATTGCTTATATGAAAAAACAACTGCAAGCATTGGGTCTTGCTATAGATTGGGAACGCGAAATTGCTACTTGCGATCCGAGCTATTACCGCTGGAATCAATGGTTATTTTTGCGAATGCGTGAAAAAGGCATTGCCTATAAAAAAACTGGTATCGTGAATTGGGATCCGTTAGATCAAACTGTCCTTGCTAATGAGCAAGTCATTGATGGTCGCGGTTGGCGTACTGGCGTATTGATCGAGAAGCGCGAAATCCCAATGTATTATTTAAACATTACAGCTTACGGCGATGAGTTACTCGGTGATTTAGCAAGTCTTGAGGGTTGGCCTGAGCGTGTCAAGCTCATGCAAGCTAATTGGATTGGTCGCAGTACAGGCTGCGAAGTTAATTTCCCATATGCGCCCCAGACGCGCGAACTGATGGGCAAAGACGCAACGCTTAAAGTATTTACTACACGCGTAGATACACTTTACGGGGCAACTTTTTTGGCAATTGCTGCAGAGCACCCGTTGGCACTCGCTGCTTCCACGCTTGATGATGGGCTAAAAACTTTTATCGATGAATGTCGTCGTGGCAGCACTATGGAAGCTGATGTTGCCACCATGGAAAAGAAAGGTCGACCAACAGGCTATCACGTCACGCATCCTTTCACAGGCAAACTGATGCAAGTATGGGTCGCCAATTATGTGTTGATGGGGTATGGCGAGGGTGCAGTAATGGGTGTTCCAGCCCATGATGAGCGCGATTTTGCGTTTGCAAGAAAAAACAATATCAAAATAATAAGCGTTGTACGTCCGCTGCAGGGTAATTATGAAAAGGGATCGCCCGATGCGATCAATGCGGAGTGGTGTGATACTTACGGAGAGCATGGTATAACATTCAATTCTGGAGAGTTTTCTGGTTTAGCTTTTGAAGCTGCAATGGAAGCAATTAGCATAGCGTTGGAGCAGCGTAACTTAGGCCGTAAGCGCGTCCAATTTCGGTTGCGTGATTGGGGGATTTCCAGACAAAGATATTGGGGTTGCCCAATACCCTTGATTCATTGTGAGCACTGTGGTGAAGTGCCTGTGCCTGAGATACAACTGCCTGTAGTTCTGCCCGAAGACCTAGTGCCCGATGGCAGCGGTAATCCGCTTAATAAAACGCCTTCCTTCTGGCAAGTTCCTTGTCCTACTTGTGGTAAATCTGCACGTCGTGAAACAGACACTATGGATACCTTTGTAGATTCCTCTTGGTATTTTCTTCGATTCCCATGTGCAAATAATCTCTCGGCTATGGTTGACGATCGTGTTAACTATTGGTTGCCAGTAGATCAATATATTGGTGGAATAGAACACGCTATTTTACACTTACTTTATTCGCGTTTTTGGACTAAAGTCATGCGTGATCTGGATTTAGTCACTGTAAATGAGCCATTTTCAAAGCTGCTCACACAGGGTATGGTGCTAAATCATATATATTCGCAGCAACCCTCAGAAGGACGCCGAGCTTATTTTAATCCTTTAGATATTACCGAAGAACAACTCGATGGGCAGAAGAATTATTTTGCCAAAGGGCTTGGCGGAGAACCGTTCAGAGTGAGCTATGATGGTTTAGGCACGATGTCTAAGTCAAAGAATAATGGAGTCGATCCGCAAATATTAGTTGAAAAATATGGTGCAGATACTGCGCGTTTATTCATGATGTTTACTGCTCCTCCAGAACAATCATTAGAATGGTCTGATGAGGGCGTGCAAGGTGCGTACCGTTTTATCCGTCGCCTCTGGAAAGTGGTATATGAGCACGTATCTTTGGGAGTTATTAGCGCGCATATTCACAATCATACTGGCTCCCTCAGCACTGCACAACAGAATTTGCGGCGAACTACGCATCAAACTTTGACTCGTGTCACGGACGACATCGGCCGGAGGCGCACCTTCAATACGGCTATTTCTGCCGTCATGGAACTGCTTAATGCTGTGATCAAATTTGATGATCGCTCGCCGCAAGGTCGTGCCGTAACGCAAGAGGCATTAGAAATAGCGACTCTTTCCCTATCACCTATTATCCCTCATGTTTGCCATACACTTTGGTACTCCCTCGGGCATTCCACACACTTGATTGATATGCCATGGCCAAAGATTGACAACGCAGCATTGATTCAAGACTCTATAACACTGATGGTGCAAGTTAATGGCAGGTTACGTGGGCAAATAACTGTCGCTTCAGATGCTGATGAAGCGACTGTGCGTGCTACAGCGTTGGCGGAGCCTTCGGTTTGTAAATTCTTTAGCACAGCGCTTGTTAAGAAAGTGATCGTGGTGCCACGTAAACTTGTGAATGTGGTGGTGTGATGATTACGACAGACTGTAAGGGTGTCACAGCAGCACTATGGTGCACTTTGCTCGTGAGTTTTTTGATGCTTTCAGGCTGTGGCTTTCATTTGCAGACACAGACAACCCTCAGCCCTAGGATGCGGTTGATCTATGTTGAGACGAATGATACGCAGAGTGATTTTTTTCAAGCTCTGCGTCGTGCGCTACGCCTAGCTGGTGCGCAGTTAGCTACCGGCAAAGATGAGCTTGGTGTAGTCATAATACATATCGAACGTGATGAGATGCTTGAGCGAATAGCGTCTGTCTCTGTACGTAATGCGCCGCGTGAATATGAGTTGACTTATCTGCTGCAGTATTCAGTATATAGCGCTAAGAATACGTTGATACCTTCCGAAGAGGTTAGTGTGATTCGTGATTTTAGTTTTGATGAGCGTATCGTATTGGCGAAAGAGCGTGAGAGTGAAATACTACAACAGACACTCGCTCAAGAATTAGCCAGTGTCGTTTTGCAGCGCTTGGTGAGCGTGCGCTGAAACTCATGGAGCCGCATGTAATGCGCATGGCGGCTGTGTTCAGTGATCGGGAAACGAGCGCTGCCTTCATTGGATTGCTTAGCCGCCAAGGCTTAAACTTGCGCTGGGTTGATCGTGGCGTTGAGATTCCAGGATCTTATTGGGGCGACTCTGAAGCTGGATTGATCGGCAACCACTTGTTTTTCCACATTGATACACCCATGCATTCTGCTTTGCATGAAGCCGCGCATTACGTTTGCATGAGTGAAGCACGACGTACAGATCTCGTCTGTGATGCTGGTGGTGATGATGCTGAAGAAAACGCTGTTTGCTATTTGCAGATTCTCTGGGCAGAGCAATTACCAGGAGTGGGCCGGGATCGCATGACTGCTGATATGGATGCTTGGGGTTATACTTTTCGCCTCGGCTCAGCCGCACGTTGGTTTTCCGAGGATGCGCAGGAGGCTCTTCAGTGGTTAATAGCCCGCGGGATCTACGCTTAGTTTTGGTATCATCCAGATTCTTCCCTCAAACCTGCTCCCCCATTTAGATGAGGTCATTATGTCTTTAAGGATCGGTATTCCCCTTGAAACTTTTGCTGGGGAAAAACGAGTGGCTACTGTTCCTGATGTAGTTGAGAAGCTTATAAAAATGGGGTTCTCAGTAAGTTTAGAGAGTGGTGCAGGAGCTGCAGCAAATTTTAATGACGATGCTTATCGGGATGCTGGCGCGGAAATTGTTCCAAGTGCTGTGGCGCTTATGGGCGCTTCCGATATAATTTTTAAAGTACGCGCACCGAGTAAAGAAGAAATTTCTTTAATAAAGCCAGGCGCTACGCTTATTAGTTTCTTATGGCCGGCGCAGAACTCAGAACTAATGCAGTGCTTAGCAGAACGCAAGCTCACGGTTTTGGCGATGGACAGTGTGCCACGTATCTCACGCGCACAAAAAATGGATGCTTTATCTTCGATGGCTAATATTGCTGGCTACCGTGCTGTTATCGAAGCTGCCCATCATTTTGGTCGTTTTTTTACTGGGCAAATTACGGCAGCGGGTAAAGTTCCTCCTGCTAAAGTCTTTGTTATAGGGGCTGGTGTAGCTGGTCTTGCAGCGCTGGGTACAGCAGTAGGTCTCGGCGCAATTGTGCGCGCGAATGACACGCGACCTGAGGTGGGCGATCAAGTTAAATCAATGGGCGCAGAATTTGTGCCAGTTGATTATCAAGAAGAGGGTACAGGTGTTGGTGGTTATGCTAAAGCAATGAGCGAGGGTTTTCAGAAAGCGCAGCGCAATACCTTTGCTAACCAAGCTAAAGATGTTGATATCATCATTACGACTGCGCTGATTCCCGGAAAGGCAGCGCCTAAGTTAATTACCGCAGAGATGGTTAAGTCGATGCGCGCAGGTAGTGTCATCGTCGATATGGCAGCTGAGCAAGGGGGAAACTGCGAGCTGACAGTCCCCGGTGAAGTAGTGGTAACCCATGGCGTGACAATCATTGGCTATACTGATCTGCCAAGTAGACTCTCTAAGCAAGCCTCCACGCTCTATGCGACTAACGTGTTGCGACTTGCAGAGGAACTTTGCAAGACTCTAGATGGGGTTATAAATGTAAATTTCGCAGATGAAGTGATTCGTGGAGCAACCGTTATTAAAGACGGTGTAATAACCTGGCCACCACCTCAAATTAAAATTTTAGAATTAGCAAAGAACAGCGTGATTTCTAATGTTCCAGTGGCTTTATCTAAGAAATCTATACATGGACATGGCAGTTTAAAACCAGTTTCATCTTCTCTTCTTGCACTTGTATTTTCTGGAGGCGCATTGTTATTTTGGTTTATTGGCGCCTTTGCACCAGCTTCTTTTATTTCTCATTTTACGGTATTTGTGTTGGCCTGTTTTATTGGATACATGGTTATATGGAATGTCACACCTGCATTGCACACACCATTGATGAGCGTTACTAATGCTATTTCTAGTATTATCGCTGTTGGTGCACTAGTTCAGGTGGCGCCGCCAATAGTTAGCTCTGCACAAGATCGTCCCGATGTATTAATTCAAGTTTTGTCTGTGGCCGCATTAATGCTCACTGCAATTAACATGTTCGGTGGTTTTGCCGTCACACATCGCATGCTTGCGATGTTTCGCAAGTAAGGGTTCTCATTCATGTCTGAAAATCTTGCCAATATCGCTTATATCGGCGCCACGATCTTATTTATTTTAAGTCTTGGCGGGCTCGCGAATCCAGAGAGTTCGCGGCGAGGTAATTTCTACGGCATCCTTGGAATGTCTATTGCAATACTGGCCACGGTGATGGGGCCACAAATCACGACTGTGGGCTTTCCTTTAATCATAGGTTCTCTAGTGGTAGGTGGCGCTATTGGTTTGTATGCAGCACGGAAAATACAAATGACTCAGATGCCTGAGCTCGTAGCGTTAATGCATAGCTTGGTAGGGCTTGCTGCGGTACTAGTTGGCTTTGCCAGTTATGTTGATACAGCGATAGTGTTAATGGGTGTTGAGAAATCTATACATGAAGTTGAAATTTATATTGGTACCTTCATTGGTGCGGTCACCTTTTCCGGTTCGTTAATCGCCTTTGGCAAATTATCAGGCAAGATTGGCGGTAGGCCGCTGCTGTTGCCCGCGCGACATGGGATGAATTTAGTGGGATTACTGACTGTAATCTACTTTGGAGTCCAATTTATTGCTGCACCCGATAGCCAAACTGGATTAATGCCATTGATGGTGATGACGGTGATTGCACTGCTCTTTGGTGTGCATATGGTGATGGCCATTGGTGGTGCGGATATGCCGGTGGTCGTCTCTATGCTCAATAGCTATTCCGGTTGGGCTGCAGCAGCCACGGGTTTTATGTTATCGAATGACTTATTGATTGTGATTGGTGCGTTGGTGGGTGCTTCTGGGGGCATTCTCTCCTACATAATGTGTCGAGCAATGAATCGTAACTTCTTTAGTGTAATTGCAGGTGGTTTTGGTACGGCTAGTGGTGCTACATCTGCCTCAACTGGTATACAGACTGAAGGTGAGATCACTTCTGTGAGTGCTGCAGAGACTGCTGATCTCCTGCGCTCAGCTAAGAATGTAGTCATCGTGCCCGGTTACGGTATGGCTGTGGCGCAAGCGCAGCATACCGTGTATGAAATGACTAAAATACTGCGCGCACTGGGCGTGAATGTGCGATTTGGTATCCACCCTGTTGCTGGCCGCATGCCTGGTCATATGAATGTGCTACTTGCTGAAGCTAAAGTACCGTATGACATCGTATTTGAGATGGATGAGCTCAACGATGACTTTCCCTTGGTTGATGTCTCGATTGTGATTGG
The DNA here is from genome assembly GCA_009692285.1 of Gammaproteobacteria bacterium. GTDB lineage: Bacteria > Pseudomonadota > Gammaproteobacteria > Steroidobacterales > Steroidobacteraceae > UBA964. The sequence goes on from SHZO01000002.1 coordinate 28,225, forward strand.
TGCTAATGATATTGTGAACCCTGCCGCTGAAGATGACCCAGCGAGTCCGATTGCGGGTATGCCAGTTTTACAAGTGTGGAAGTCAAAGACTTCCATTGTCATGAAGCGATCGATGGCCTCAGGCTACGCAGGTGTCGAAAATCCATTATTCTTTAAAGAAAATAATCGCATGTTATTTGGTGATGCTAAGAGAATGCTAGATGAGGTTTTGGGATGTTTGAAGAGCTAAGTATTAAAGACTGCTTAACTATCGGGCGAAATGATCTGTTGCTGCTACTAACTCGCTAAGAATCCCAGGTTCAAAAGCAGAATGGCCAGCTTCACCCACAATGCGTAGGTCTGCCTCCGGCCATGCTTGGTGTAGATCCCAAGCACTTTTCATTGGGCACACTACATCATAGCGGCCCTGCACAATCACACCAGGAATATGGCGAATCTTAGGTACGTCATCGAGTAGCTGATTGGGACTACTTAGAAAGCCGCCATTCACAAAGTAATGACATTCTATACGTGCAAAAGCCTCTGAGAACTCACTTTCTTTAAACTTTAAAATATAGTCAGGGTTAAGCGCTAAAAAACTTGTTGCCCCTTCCCAGATAGACCAAGCTCGTGCAGCGTTAGCTCGAGTAGATGCATCTTCGCTAGTCAGGCGTCGATAGTAAGCACCCATAATATCCCTGCGTTCTTCTAGGGGTATAGGTTGGATGTAGTGTTCGTAGAGGTCTGGAAATAGAGCACCAGTTCCATCTGGAGTTTCATAGAACCAGCGAAATTCCCAAGGGCGTACTAAGAATATACCTCTCAATACTAATTCTGTGACCCGTTCTGGGTATTTCTGAGCGTATGCTAGAGCAAGTGTAGAACCCCATGAGCCACCAAATACTTGCCAGCAATTAATATTTAAGTGCCCACGGATTTTTTCCATGTCTGCAACTAAATGCCAAGTGGTATTTTCGATAAGGCTGGCATGCGGACGACTTTTGCCACAGCCCCGCTGGTCAAACAGCACAATACGGTAACGCATTGGATCAAAGAAACGGCGCATGCGAGGATCAGTACCACCCCCGGGGCCACCGTGTAAGAATACGACTGGTTTACCGTGCGGATTGCCACTTTCTTCCCAATAAATTTTGTGCAGGTCGGATACTTGCAACATTCCGCTACGATAATTCGAAAGCGCTGGGTATAAAGTGCGGAGCGCTTCCATTAATTAATCATCGGACCGAGTGGTGCGCCTCCGACTAAATGTAAGTGCAAGTGGTATATCTCTTGTCCTCCGTGTTTATTGCAATTAATGATGAGGCGGTAGCCATTGTCAGCAATACCTTCTTTTTTGGCAAGATCACGGGCCACTGTGAACAAATGACCGATTAATGTCTCATCAGCATCGGCGATATCATTGGCTGTCGCAATTATTTTGTTAGGGACGATCAAAATATGTGTAGGCGCACGTGGTGCTATATCTCGAAATGCAGTCACGCGAGAATCTTGGAAGACAATATCGGCAGAAACCTCACCAGAAATTATTTTTTCAAATAAAGTTGCCATATTAGTATTTGTAAATCTCAACCTTATTTGCGCTAATTTGATAGGCAGAGGCACCTAAGCGGGTGGTTTTGTTGTTCACTTTTAAGTTCCCTGTGATCCAATATGCTTCATAGATCGAATCTAGCGCGATCCCTTTTTCAATTTTCACATAGACAATTTGGTTCGGTGGTGGAGGCGGAACGTGAATACAAGCGCCAAAATAAGGTACTAAAAAAAATTCAGTAATGAGCCCGTCTTTGCCTATGTCTAAGGGTACTATAAACCCCGGTAACTTAACGGTTATACCATCAAGCTCTTTGCGTACTGAAAAATCTAGAACTTGTTGTGCGGCCATGCCGCCTTCGCCTAAGTAGTCATGTGCAGGTGCAGGTACGCCGCTTGTAGAGCGACCTTTGGTATCTTTGGGGATTAGATCCTCCCAGTCGAGTTCGCGAACGCTAGCAACTGCTACAGGGGGCGCCAATGGTTTAGTGGACGAAGTAGTATTTATTGGTGGAGCAGCTTGAGCGCTGCTAATTAGGAGATAAAGCGCCAAGGCTAGGAATTTATATTTATGTTTAGTCATAGTTAAACTCTGATAGTGAGTCCGTCACTTAAAGTATTTCGATATGCGCGCCAAGCGGGAAATACACCCATGAGCACTGCGGTAAAAAGTATAGCGCCTAAAATTAGTAGGTCGTAACGGGTAAGACCATCCGCTTTGATAAATATTCCGAAGCGGTATTCAAGGAGAGGTTGAGCACTCCAAATTAAAGCGTAGGTTAGCCCTACGCCTGTGGTGATTCCAGCGCCAGCTAGAAATCCCGCCTCGGCGATGAGCAGGCTGAAGATGTGGCGAGGTTGCGCGCCTACCGATCGCAAAATTGCCATTTCACGCCTACGTTCATTGAGACTGGTCAAAATAGCGGTGAGCATGCCGAGTAAGCCTGCGAGTACGACAAAGGCAGCAATTATCATTAAAGCTTGATCTGCGATGCCCACTAGGTTCCATAGTTGGCTCAGCGCTACCCCAGGGATGATTGCTTGTAATGGCTCGAGTCGGTATTCATTAATTGCGCGCTGCATCGTAAAGATCATGATTTTAGCATTCATACCCACCAAAAATGCTGTAATTGAATCGGGAGTTAGATCATGCATAGGAGCTTTTGTTGCCTGTGCACGCACACCCAGACTCGCTTGGACGCCACTTTGCCAGTCAACATGAATGGCGGTGAGAGCCTCTAATCCTATGTGCACAGTGCGATCTACTGGCGTGCCGGTACGCATCAGAATACCTGTCACACGAAAGGGCTTGTCTTTGTGTTCAGCAAAGCTCACATTGCCGAGGCCATGTGCAATAACAATTGCATCCCCTAATTTATAATTTAATTGCTCAGCTACTTCTGCCCCAATCACTGCTTCATACAAATCTGTAAAATATCTGCCTTGTAAAAACTGCAGTTTTTGATCTCCTGCAAATTGGTAGTGTTTGAAGTAATCGTTATTAGTCCCCATGACGCGAAAGCCACGATGTGAGTCACCCAAAGAGATTGGAATTGTCCAAGCAACATCTGGGTGATGCACAATCTTTTGGTAACTCGTCCAACTTACATTGGCGGTGGCATCTCCCACTCTAAAGACAGAATAAAGGAGCAGATTTAATTGTCCTGAGCGCGCCCCGACAATTAAATCGACTCCTGAGATTGTATTGGCAAAACTTTCGCGTGCCGCAGTCCGCATTTTTTGTACGCCCAACAATAATGCAACACTGACAGCAATCGCACTAATAGTGAGTAGTGCGGTAGTACGCCGGTTTCGCAGTGAACGAAATGCCAGTAAAACGGTGCTCATCGGGTGTACTCTGAATTAGCTTGCACCTGATTTATCTCTGCAAGGGATATGACTCGATCAAACATCGATCCAAGAGTAATGTCGTGACTGACAAACAGGAGGCTCGCTTGTTGCGCCGCGCATTCTTGCATTAGCAAAGTTAAGAATTCTGCTCTTGCATCAGTATCTAAAGCTGACGTAGGTTCATCAGCAATAATAATGCCTGGTCTCCCAAGTAGAGCACGTGCAGCTGCAACGCGCTGTTGTTGGCCAATAGAGAGTTCTGTAACTGGGTTAGCTAATATTTTTGAATCTTGGAGGCCTAGTGTAGCTAACAAGCGACGAGCCTCATCTACAAGTCCAGCATGAGTATGTACGCCATTATGGATGATACGAATGGCCCGTGCTGGCGAGAACTCTGCCGGGAGCAAGACATTCTCAAGAACGCTCAGATAGGGGATCAAATTAAACATTTGAAAGATAAAACCTAAATGCTCCCCACGGAAACGGTCTCGCGCGCTCGCCGATAGGGAGGTAATATCAGTATCAAGCAGATTAACTTGTCCTGAATTTGGATTTAATACGCCACCAAGCAAACCTAATAAAGTGCTTTTACCACTACCACTTGGGCCGCGAAGGAGAACACGCTCACCGCACCGAACCTGAAAAGCATCAATGGCTAAGAGTTCAGGCTTGCCTGGCCAAGCAAACTTTAGGTTTAAGGCTTCAATTGAGTAACGGGTGCTCACTCTGATAGTTTAACGCAAGGGTACTCGGCTGGCTCTTTCCTTTAGGGTTAGCTGTTTTTGCAGGGTCGAAGTAATTAAATTTACAGTAGTAATTTCCACCCCGATAAGTCGCTGCAGTAAGGCCAGTTCAACCCAAGCGAGCACTAAAGGGTTACGACAGCGGTAGTTCACGCGGGCTTTGTAGTCCACATGATCGGTGGTGCGATCAAAATTAGGTGCAGTGTAGTTCACTGACTGGAGTTGGCAGTTGGCATCTCTCGGCACATTAAGCAAGCCCTTGCCACTCTCTAGCCAAAGATTAATTGCAGCGACTTTACTCTTCTGAGTAACGCTGCGCGGGGCGTGCTCGAACCCCAGCACATGCACTGCAGGAGCCTCAAGCTCCACTACCAGAGACTGGCCTTCTAGGATCAAATTTACAATTATTCTGCCATGCTCATGCGCCACATGTTCGTCGAGTTTCTCTTCCGCAGCAGCGAACGACTCTGGGGCAGCGAGTGCTAAGCTTATAAGAAGGTAAATGAGCCAGGGTTGTTTTGCGTTGATCATTTAGAACTCTACTCTAAAGCCTGCATTGAGTGAGCGACCTGCCAAAGGGGCGTAGTCCTTAATTGGCGAGGTATGGCTACGTGCTTCGATATTTCCTAAGTTGCTAGCGCGTGCAAACAATATAAGGTTTTGGCGTCCTAATGGGTAGAGATAATTTAAATCGACACCAAGCAATGTGTAGCCTGAAGTTACACGCTCATTCTCTGCCACGCGCGTTTGGCGATCATGCCAAAGGGCATTTATAGCGATTCTTAAGCGCGAACCATTTAGAGAAATTTCGCTACCAAGGCGAAGTGGCGGGATCTGTGGTAGCGGAGTACCGGTGGTATCGTTGGCGCGAACAAAATCACCAAAGAATCTCAGATCTACTGCACCTAGTTTGCTATTGAAAACGTTTATATTATCTAATTCGAATTCAGTGCCTATAAATCGTGCTTCGTTGGTTTGATAGGCGACAATAGGTAGATTATCTTCAATCCCGAATAAGGGTTGTGCGCTAATGTAGTTAGCGTAGTAACTAATAAACGCACTAATTGACCCACGCCAGGCATAGTTTTTACCGCCTATTATGAGACCCAGATCAGCAGTTTTTGAACGTTCAATACCCAGGGTAGCATCCCCAATCTCGAATCGCTGTACTGCGAGATGGGCACCATTAGCATAAAGCTCAGTCGCAGTGGGATGGCGTTCAGCCTTGTTTAGTTGTATCGTAATTTTTGCATTAGGAGTGAGCTGCCATATTGTGCCGAGTGAAATGTTGAGAGTACTTTCATTGTTCTGTTTGTAATCTTCAGCTATCAAGGCTTTGATATTTTGGTATTCATAACGTGCTCCTGATTCTAAGGTCACAGCACCAAGACTGCGTTCTTCGAAAATAAAGAGACCTAGATTACGCGTGCTTGATTTAGGTAAAAAAGCTTCGGCACCTGTGGCATCAAATTCAATTGTTCGTGATTGCAGACCAAACGTTCCGCGCCAACCATTGAGTTCTTTGTGCTCTGCAGATAGACGTACTTCACGGCCTATTTGCGCATAGCGTGTCCCTATTCCGCCATCGCCTTCGAATTCACTATGTTCATAATCATTATGGGCTAGATGCAGGCGGAGGTTATTTACTGCGCCTTGCTCTGGACGCCATTCACCCGCCATATCGTAGCGATTTTGGTGCATATCAAGACTAACGCTGGGAGGTTCGCCTGGTTCCTCGCTTGGGCCAGGTAAGCCATAGTTTGTTGCAAAGCGGCTTGCTGAAAGTCCAAACCAGCCATTTTGGCTGATGCGTGCCACTCCAAGTGAGCCGCCTTGAGTATCGCTTGCAGAATTTAGTAAGCGACCACTGGTTTCATCCGTGCTTTCTCCGAGCAAGGCTAGCTCTTTACGAAGGGCTTTAGACCAAGCGATACCTGGAATACGCACATCACTAGTACGGCGTGATTGAACATCTGCATGTGCTTGCCACTGTTCAGTTATTGCAATTTCACCGCTAGCTGTCACAGCACGTTCGCTGAGTGCTGTATCGCTCCGTACCTCAATTGCAGAAGATTGGTTGTTAGTTAATTTCATCGAAGGTATGCGTTGCGTAAGTATATTGATAGCTCCTGCAGCTGCAGAGCTCCCAAATAATAATGCTGCTGGACCGCGGATGACTTCAATACTATTTGCGATCAAAGGGTCAACGGTCACGGCGTGATCATCCGAAAGTGAGGATACATCTAGCGAATCCCTTCCATCTTGGTAGATTTGCACGCGTAAGCCTCCTTGACCACGAATTATGGGACGGCTAGCGATGGGCCCAAAATAGCTAGCTGAGATGCCTGGGAATTCATTTAACGTTTCGCCCAGACTCGGTGCGCGTAGACGCAATAATTCCTCTGCGCTGATCACGCGCACGGGTTGTGTTGTCTCTGAAATTCTTTGGCGCAGGGGAATTGCCGTGATGATAACTTCTTCAAGGATCATGCTGTTGGAGGGGGTAGTGCTTGCTGAGCCTATGGGAAGTAGCACTGCGCTGAAGAGCAGGGCAGGTAATAATCGAATATACATTTGTTTAATCCCCGAGTTTTAATTCAAAATATGTTATATCATAACACATATAGGCCTAGCCCGTCATGGATAATCCTCGTATCACATGAAGATTACCCTTGAAAATCTTGATAGCTACCTGAAGCAAGCTCGACTCGCGCGGGCATATCTGCTTTCGGGCGATGAGGAACTGCTGGTTATTGAAGCTGCGGATAGAGTCCGTGCTGCAGCACGTGCTGCAGGTTTCAGTGAGCGCGAAGTTTATTTTCCCGAACGTGGCAGTGATTGGTCCGATATCGTGGCCTCTTCAGGCTCTATGTCTCTCTTTGGTGATCGCCGTATTATTGAAGTGCGATTTAACGGCAAAGCCGGCAAGGAAGGTGGCGCTGCTTTGGTTAAATTAGTTGAAACTACTGGCAGCGATGTTTTGCTATTAATTATCACCCCACGTTTAGAACCGGCGAGCCAATCAACGTCTTGGGTCAAGGCAATTGAAGCGCAGGGGGCTTGGATTCCAGTTTGGAATGTGGGTGCGCGCCAATTAGAGGCGTGGCTCGTGCAGCGATGCAAGCGCGCAGGGCTTGAACTCAACGCTGAGGCAGTGGCTTTGTTGGCCGCACGCGTAGAAGGTAATTTGCTCGCGGCGCATCAAGAAATAGAGAAACTTAAGCTTCTGGTCCCTACCGGGACAGTTGACGCAGCCGCGGTGCTCGCAGCCGTTGCGCACAGTGCGCGCTATGATGTGTTTATATTGGGTGAGGCGGTGCTCAATGGTGATGCTGCGCGCGCAGCACATGTGATTGCAGGCTTGCGTGGTGAAGGTGTTGAGCCTACGTTGATTTTATGGTCGCTAGTCCGTGAGTTACGTAATATGTGGTCATTAAATCGCGGCGATGATCCTGCGCGCCGTCCTGGACTACGCATGTCTCCTGTTCAAATTGCAGCATTGGAGGGTGCGCGTCGGCGCTCTGTGCGCATGCCTTTTGCCCGATTATCCTCTCGTGCGCTGAGAGTTGATCGGATGATCAAAGGTAGATTAGCTGGTGACCCTTGGGATGAATTATTGCTGTTATGCTCAGAGTTTTGCGGCTTACGAGTAGTTTAAGAATGGATCCTATTGGAATTCTGGGCGGTACTTTTGATCCAATACATTACGGTCATTTGCGTACCGGTTTTGAGTTATTACAGAAACTTAAGCTTAGTGAAATACGATTCATTCCGGCAGGCAATCCGGGGCATCGTGATATCCCATTAGCTGAGCCCAGTTTGAGATTAGCGATGGTACGTGCTGCAATTGCTGATCAGCCACGATTTCTAGTGGATGATCGTGAGGTGTATCGCACGGGTGTGACCTACACAGTCGATACACTTACTGAATTACGTGCCACATTTCCTAATCGACCTCTGTGTTTGATTTTAGGTATGGATGCTTTCTTAGGCCTAACCAGCTGGCATCGATGGAGTGAGATTTTGAGCTTAGCGCACTTAATTGTGGCGCATCGTCCTGGTTGGCAGGCTCCCACAAGCGGAGCTTTAGGGGAGTTACTCGCCACACATGCAACTCTAGTCTTTTGTGATCTCCACTTAAGTTTGGCGGGTCGTATCTATGTGCATGCTGTGACACAGTTAGAAATATCCTCCACTGGCTTGCGAGACATCATCACTTCAGGTCGTGATCCGCTGTATCTAGTGCCAGACGCAGTTCGCAGGATCATCCATGACACAGAGTGCTATGCTTCTACCCACTATGAAACCTCGAAAAACACCTAGCGCTACTGGCGTACGTAAATCTGTCGCTTCGCGTGTAATCCTTGACGAACCTGCGGTACTGACCCTGACTAAAGCTGCCTTAGAAGATATGAAGGCGTTGGATGTCCGGGTAATTGATGTCCGCGGCATCAGTGATGTGGCGGACTATATGGTGGTGGCTACCGGCACCTCAGATCGTCACTTGCGTGCTGTGGCGGGACGTGCCGTACAGATGGCAAAAGTAGCAGGTTTTCGACCACACGGTATTGAAGGTGAGCAGCAAGGTGAGTGGATATTAGTAGATTTACCTGATGTGATGTTGCATGTAATGCTCGCTTCAACGCGTGAGTTTTATCAGCTCGAACAATTATGGGAAGTAGCGCCGCGTGCCCTAGTACAAGAGCCCAAGGCCGTCCAGAAGCTAAGTCGTCAATCGATGGTTGCTAAAGGCCCCGCGCGCAAAAGAGCTGCTGTGCCGAAGCGTAGGTCTGGTGCAGCCCGTAAAGCGGTAGCACCTCGCAAGCAAACCGCACCCCGCAAAAAAACTGTATCAGGCACAGCATCCGGCACCATGAAACGTACAAATTCAAAGAAAAAAGTTGTACGTAGACCCCCTGCCGTAGGTTTTTGAGTTCTGCGCGGGCGCAAGGGAACGAGGTTAAAAAACTTTATGCGCCTGCGCATCATTGCTATTGGTGCTCGGCAACCTAAATGGGTTGACTTAGCTGTAGTAGATTATTTGCGCCGAGTGCGTTTGCCGTGGCGCACTGAGTTGTGCGTAATTGAAGCTGGGTATCGAAGCGCAACACGTGGAGCCCAGCAAGCTATTGCGCGTGAGGGTGAGCGAGTGTTGGGCGCTCTGCGCGAACGCGATCGAATTGTGTTGTTAGATGAAAAAGGCAAAGCTTTAAGCACGCGTGAACTTTCAGCACGGCTATCAATGCTTGCTAGTGAAGGACCTGATGTTGCTATCTTAATCGGTGGCCCCGATGGGCATGCGCCTGCGGTCTGCGAACGCGCGGCAGAGAGCTGGGCGCTCTCGCGATTGACATTGCCCCATGGCATGGCACGTGTGTTACTTGCGGAACAAATTTATAGAGCTCAAAGTCTTTTATTAGGTCACCCTTATCATCGTGATTAATGAATAACATAGATTCTTTGGTAGATGTACTACCCGTGTTGTGCTTGGCGTCAGCCTCGCCCAGACGTCGCGAAATTCTTAGACAAATGGGGGTCCCGCATGTATTTGCATCTGCTGACCTAGATGAAGCATTGCAGTACGGTGAGATGCCCGCTGACTATGTGCTACGTTTAGCCACTGCTAAAGCTCAGCTTATATATTCTAAATATGAGCCGCATTCTTCTGTAGCTATGCCGGTCCTCGGTGCAGACACGAGTGTTGTGTTTGACGGCCAAATCTTAGGTAAGCCCAAAAATTTATCTGATTTAAAACATATGTTGGGATTGCTCGCGGGTCGTAAGCACGAGGTGATAACTGCTGTAGCGGTAGTAAACCCAAGCAGTTTGAGAACCTGCCTTGTGCGCAGTGAGGTAGTGTTTCGTCCTATTTCTATTGCTGAAATTGAACGATATTGGGCTAGTGGCGAACCTAGGGATAAAGCCGGTGGGTATGCGATCCAAGGTCTTGGTGGGGTATTCATTAGAAGAATTAAGGGTAGTTATTCAGGTATTGTCGGGCTACCCATATTTGAAACGGCAGAATTATTGACAGCCTCCGGTATTCCGCTGTGGCGGCCTGAGCTATGAACTCTGAAATCTTGATTAATGTCGCCCCGCGCGAGGTACGTGCTGCCCTACTTGAAGGAGGGGTGCTGCAAGAGGTATTTATTGAACGTGTCAGTCGACGTGGTTTGGTTGGCAATGTGTATAAGGGGCGAGTGATGCGCGTCCTTCCAGGTATGCAGGCTGCCTTTGTTGATGCAGGTTTAGCGCGCACAGGTTTTTTACATGTGGAAGATATCGTTTCACCGGAATCGCAATTTGATGCGCAACTCTTTGCAAAGGCTGGCGGCTTCGGCAGCTCACCTAGTATGGGGCACACCATTCTCATGGAACCTGCACTAATTAAGCGCAGCGAGGATATTCGTCGCTTGGTTAGTCAAGGTGATGATCTGATAGTACAAGTAGTTAAAGATCCGCTTGGGACAAAAGGTGCGCGGCTAACAACTTTTATTTCTTTGCCCTCGCGTTACTTGGTTTTTATGCCTCGTAGTCACGGTCTAGGAATTTCAGCGCGTATTGAGAATGAAGTGGAGCGCTCACGCTTGCGGGAGATAATGCAGGCGCTGGTCAGTGAAGGGCATCTAGGAGGATATATTGTGCGCACTGCTGCTGAGGGCGTAGGAGTAGAAAGATTAGCGGCAGAGCTTGCATACTTGGAGAAGCTATGGATACAAGTGCGCGAGCGTAGTTTGCGTGCCTCGTTTGGCGAACTCATTCACGAAGACTTATCTCTGAGTTTGCGGATGCTGCGCGATGAGTTAGGCCGCAGTATTAATCGTGTTTTAGTCGATAGTGCTGCTGAGCAGGGGAGACTGCAGCAGTTTGTGCGCGATTTTATTCCAGATAATGCGCCGCGTATTGCATTACATACAGCGACCCTTCCAATCTTTGATATTCATGGTGTAGATGAAGAAATAAACCGCGCGTTGGAGCGTAAGGTCTCCTTGAAATCTGGCGGATATCTAGTTATTGATCAAACTGAATCTATGACGACAATTGATATAAATACAGGTAGTTTTGTTGGTAATCGCAATCTTGAGGATACGATTTTTAGTATTAATCTTGAAGCTGCTGTAGCGATTGCACGACAACTTAGAATTCGTAATCTTGGTGGAATTATTATTATTGATTTTATCAATATGATTGATATCGCACATTGGGATGAAGTAATTTCTGCATTAAAGAAAGCACTAAAAGCTGATCATGCGCAGACGCAAGTCGCGCCTGCCTCAATCTTTGGTCTAGTTGAAATGACGCGTAAACGTACGCGAGAAAGTTTAGAAAATCTTCTATGCGTACCTTGTGGTGCTTGCCAAGGACAGGGTGCTGTGCGTTCATTAGAAACAATTTGCCAAGATATTTTTCGCGAGATTTTGCGTCAAGTGCACCAGTTTCATAGTCGTGAATTATTGGTACTCGCGCATCCAGATGTCGTGGAACGTCTATTGAGTGAGGAGTCACATGTGCTGGCAGAACTCGAAGCAGAAGTAGAGCGTCCGATTCGTGTGCAGTCTGAGGTACTCTATGAGATTGACCACTACGATGTGGTGCTCATATGAGTGTTAGCATGGTTCATCCTCTGATTAAAGTTGCTGCTATACAAATGACCTCAGTCGCTGAAGTCGCTATGAATCTTGACAGCGCGCATCGTTTGCTAGAGCAGGCAAGCGCTCGTGGGGCTGCGGTGGCCGTATTACCCGAGAATTTTGCTTTCATGGGTTTACAGGATATAGATAAATTAGACATCGCAGAAAATTTAGGTGAAGGCCCGATACAAGCTATGCTCGCTTCCGCCGCACGGAAATTCAATCTTTGGATTATCGCTGGTACACTGCCTATTAAAGTCGTTGGCGATCAGCGTGTAGCCGCAGCTTCTTTAGTTTTTAATGAGCGTGGCGAGCAAGTGGCTCGCTATGACAAAATGCATCTATTTGATGTCAATATTCCAGGTAAGAGCGATGCTTACCGTGAATCAATTAACATGATTCCGGGCAGCTTGCCAGTGGTGGTGGATACCCCAGCGGGGCGCGTGGGTTTGTCTGTATGCTATGACTTACGCTTCCCTGAACTATTTAGAAGCTTGAGTGAGCAGGGTGCAACATGGTTTGTGGTTCCCTCTGCCTTCACTGTGCCTACCGGGCAGGCACACTGGGAAGTCTTGTTGAGGGCGCGAGCTATTGAAAATTTAGGCTATGTAGTTGCTGCGGGTCAATGCGGACTGCATCCTAATCAACGTGAAACTTATGGCGACAGTTTAATCGTTGATTATTGGGGTAAGGTTTTAACACGTTTGCCTAGTGGTGAGGGGGTCATTGAGGCAGAATTTGATCAACTTGCGCAACTTAGCGTGCGTACAAATTTCCCCGCGCTACAACATCGGCGCTTGTAGGCTTTTAAACAAATTTTGAAGGATAGTAAGGTAATGATTGATAGTTTTTCTTTAGCCCGAGAATTAATTCTGCAGCCTGCAGGGTTGGATGATTCTCATATTGAGCGTACCCTCTCTACGGTCATGAGTGCGGCAGTAGATGCTGCTGATGTGTATTTTCAATGCTCCCGAGATGAAGCCTGGTCTTTAGAGGATGGCATCGTCAAAGAAGGTAGCGCAAGCATTGAGCAGGGCGTGGGAGTAAGGGCATTAGCAGGAGAAAAGACTGGATTCGCCTATTCTGATGAGCTTTTGCCTATTGCCCTTGATGAAGCTGCCCATGCCGCACGTGCGATTGCCTCTCTTGGTCATAATGGGCGTGTGCCGGTGTTACGCCGTAGTAGTGGGCATAATCTCTATTTACCTCAAGATCCTGTTGGTTCACTCTCAGATGACGACAAGGTTTATTGGTTAGAAAAAGTTGATCGTGAGACGCGACGGATTGACCCGCGTATTAAACAAGTAATGGCATCTGTGTCCTCTTCCTTCGATGTAGTTCTGATTGCTTCAAGCGATGGCACATATGCCGCGGATGTGCGCCCCTTGGTACGCTTTAATGTATCAGTCATTGTTGAGCAAGCGGGACGCCGCGAAACTGGATTTGCTGGCATGGGCGGGCGATATTCTTTAGCTGAATTGGTTGCTGACGATCGTCCCTTAGCACTTGGACAAGATGCTGCGCGTCAGGCTTTGATCAATCTTGATGCTGTGCCTGCACCAGCGGGCGCTATGACTGTAGTGCTTGGTTCCGGTTGGCCTGGTGTATTGCTACATGAAGCCATTGGCCACGGCTTAGAGGGTGATTTTAATCGTAAGGGGACCTCTGCCTTTAGCAACCGCATTGGCGAAAAAGTTGCTTCAGAGCACTGCACAGTAGTAGATGACGGTACGATGGCTGCTCGTCGCGGGTCACTAAATATTGATGACGAAGGCACTCCGACTAACTGCACCACGCTCATTGAGAATGGTGTGCTCAAAGGTTATCTGCAAGATAAACTGAATGCGCGTTTGATGGGGACACAATCCACCGGCAATGGTCGTCGCGAATCTTTCGCACATATGACTTTGCCTCGCATGACTAATACTTATATGCGCCCAGGGCCACATGATCCGACTGAAATCATTGCTTCAGTTGAGCATGGAATTTATGCCGTTAACTTTGGCGGTGGGCAGGTGGACATCACCTCCGGCAAGTTTGTATTTTCTGCCGCCGAAGCTTATATGATCGAGAAAGGTAAGCTTGGCGCGCCGATCAAAGGTGCTACCCTGATTGGTAATGGTCCTGATGTGCTCACGCGTGTGAGTATGGTCGGAAATGATCTAAGACTTGATCCGGGTATTGGTATCTGCGGTAAAGAAGGTCAAAGCGTACCGGTAGGCGTGGGTCAACCAACGCTACGTATAGATGGGCTCACCGTCGGCGGGACAGGCTAAGTGCGCTTAGGCTCGCTGGGTCTATTTCTTTAATTAGCTTGCGTGCCATTTTATCGCGTGCCGTAGCACTTTCAGCCAATAAGGTCATATGACCTACCTTACGACCAGCACGAGCGGTCTTGCCGTAATCGTGCCAATGCGCTTCAGGTATGTTTAAGATCAAAGCTCGGTTGGGCATGGCACCAATAAAATTAATCATCGCCGAGTGTCCACGTGCTGTAGTTGCACCTAACGGTAAGCCTAAGATAGCACGCAAGTGATTTTCAAACTGACTGGTTGCAGCCCCTTCAATACTCCAGTGGCCTGAATTATGTACTCTTGGGGCAATTTCATTGGCTAATAAGCGCCCACCATGAACAAAAAATTCTATGTTCAGAATGCCTTCGTAGCGAAAATGTTCGAGCATACGGCACAAATGAATTGTAGCATTGCGCTGGAGTGCCGGGGCGCTCCATGGTGCGCGCGTGAGACGCAATACTCCATCGCGGTGTAAGTTGTGATTCAGTGGGTACACAACAATTTCACCGCGAGTACTGCGCGCGCCAATAATTGATACTTCGTAGTCGAAGGGAATAAATTCTTCATAAATGAGGGGCGCACCCCGCAATGATTCATATGCAATGGTGGCTTGTTCTAAGTTGCGCACAATCGCTTGACCTTTGCCATCATAGCCTAAGCGACGTGTTTTAAGTATACCAGGGGTGCCTATTAAGCGCAGGGCACGACTGAAACTGACAGGCGATTCTACTGCAGCGTAACGGGTACTTTGGATACCAAGTTTAGCAAACAAACGTTTTTCTGCTACACGATCTTGAGCTGCTGCAAGTGCAGTCAGGGGCGGGGCAATGTGCGCTGCACGACCTAGTTTACGTAGGCTCTCAAGAGAAATATTTTCCCAGTCAAATGTGAGCACATCACTGCGGCGCGCAAGCTCCCGCAATAGTTTCTGATCAGTAAACTCACCCACTAATGAAGGTGCGATCTGGCCTGCAGGTGTATTCGCGCTACGATCTAAGAATAAAAAATCTTCACCTAGAGGGTATCCTGCCAGTGCAAGCATTCGTCCTAATTGACCACCACCGACAACACCAATGGTCATGATTTGCGTGGATCAAGATTCTCGAGCACTGCCGCCGTTTGATTAGTGCGAAATTTTTTCAGTGCGGTTTCTATGACTAGATTTCCTAAGGCCAGAATGGCTGCAGCGGTGAGTGCGGCATTGGTTGCTCCTCCAGGGCCAATGGCGAACGTAGCTACTGGTACGCCGGCAGGCATTTGCACAATTGAGAGCAAAGAATCTAGTCCGTTAAGTGCTTTGGAGATGACCGGTACGCCTAGTACTGGCAGCGTCGTTTTAGCAGAAATCATTCCGGGCAAATGTGCTGCACCGCCGGCTCCGGCAATAATGACCTGTAAGCCACGGGTTGCGGCGCTGCTTGCATATTCAAAGAGAAGATCTGGAGTCCTATGTGCGGAGATAACCTGGACCTCATAGGGCACACCAAGCTCGTCTAAAGTTTCGGTGGCTGCTCGCATCGTATCCCAGTCAGATCGGGAGCCCATGATAATCCCAACTAAAGGTTTAATAGGCTGATTCATAGATTCATTCATAACCTTATTATAGGATAATTAATATCTGCTTATTCATTTTAAGCGAGTTATGCGTGCGCGTGTGGTCAAGGCTTCCTCAATGGCAATGGTGTCAATCTCGCGCATCAGTTTGCCAATGTATTGGTGCTGTCGCGCCAGGCCACCATGGGTACGTATATTCCGCGCGGCGCGAATCGCATCGGCAATATTTTCTGGTAGATTCAGGGGCGCAAAATGTGACTCTTTGAGGGCGACTAAGCGTTCGCCAAGCTCCTGTGCCGCATGCGCAGCACGTTTGCGCGAGCTTTTGCTAGGCGGTCTGTTATCTTCCGACTGTAAAAGAGAGTCAAGTTCTGGCGCTGGGTCGATTCTGTTTTTACGGCGCGACATAAATATATCTCGGTCAAGTTAAATCTAAGCGCTAATGAGCGCCGGTTAATCCGACACTGTTACAATTCTGCCCCATCTGTCTATTTTTCGCGCGAGCGTTTTTTGCATGTTGCAACAAGTTGATGCTTCTCGTATCCCGGAATTGAAGTCCGTAGTGTCCTTAGCCTTGGAGCTTGCGCGTAGCGCGGGCGCTAGCCAGTGCGAGGCCAATGCTAGCTTGCAGAAGGGTTTAAATGTCACGGTGCGCCTTGGAGAGGTGGAGACGCTGGAATATCAGCGTGATAGGGGGCTCAGTATCACGGTTTATTTTGGGCATCGCAAAGGTTCCGCTAGTACCGCTGATCTGGCTCTGAGCGCCGTGCGCAGTACAGTTGCTAAAGCCTGTGCTATTGCGCGGTACACAGCTGAGGATGAGTGCGCAGGACTGGCTGACGCTATACGTTTAGCGACTGAATTTAAGAATTTACAGCTTGATTTTCCTTGGGACCTGCAGCCTGATGCAGCAGTTGTACTCGCGCATGAGTGTGAGTCTGCAGGTCTTGCGGTGGATAAGCGTCTGACTAATTCTGAAGGCGCTAGCGTAAGTACACAACGAGGCGTTAGTGTTTATGGGAATAGCCATGGTTTTTTAGAAGGTGAGACTAGCTCCAGTCATTCGGTGAGTTGTGTACTGTTGGCCTCTGAAGGCCACGATATGCAGCGTGATTATTGGTACAGCTCGGCGCGTGATCCTGCTGATTTGCAGGCAGTGCAAGCTATCGGGCGTACTGCAGGCATGCGCGCTATCGCACGATTGGGTGCGCGCCGTCTGACAACTGGTAAAGCACCTGTTTTATTTGCACCAGAGGTGGCTCGAGGTTTAATTGGTCATTTTATTGGAGCAGTCAGTGGTGGCAGTCAATATAGGAAAGCTACATTTTTGTTAGATTCTATAGGACAACAAATTTTTCCTAGTTGGGTACAAATGCATGAGCGCCCACATTTGCTGAGAGCCGCTGCAAGTAGTAACTTTGATAGTGAAGGAGTGCAGACCACTGATCGTGAATTAATTCAAGATGGTGTCCTCGAAGGATACCTATTGGGGAGTTATTCTGCTCGTAAACTGGGGCTTGTTAGTACTGGTAATGCGGGAGGCCTACATAATCTTTTAGTAGATCCAAGTGCGGGTAGACCTGATTTTAGCGCGCTACTTAAAGAAATGGGGAACGGTTTATTTGTGACTGAATTAATGGGTCAAGGGGTCAATGGTGTGACAGGCGACTATTCCCGTGGCGCTACCGGTTTTTGGGTCGAAGGGGGGGCGATTGCTTATCCGGTACATGAGATTACTATTGCTGGGAATCTCAAAAGTATGTATAAAAATTTTGTAGCAATTGGCAGCGATATTGATTTGAGAGGTGGTATTCATATGGGCTCTTTATTGCTCAGTGAGCTTACAATTGCTGGTGAATGAGATTTTTAATCTAAGTAATTGAGTTATAAATGGAAAATCAGCACAATATTGTAGTTGCAGACAACCCATCTAGGTGGGTTAGGGTGTTTCACATGGCTCTATTAATATTTCTGTTGTATGTAGCAGAATTTATTATGTGGATGTTGGTTGGTATTAGCTTGGTTGTCATGTTAGTCACTGGCAGCTCAAATGAGCGACTGAGGGATTTTGGCAAACAATTGTCAACCTACGTATACAGTTTGACGATGTTCCTCACGTATAACAATGATCAGAAACCATTCCCTTTTTCAGACTGGCCCAAGTAGCTTAATGCTATAAAATTGGCATGAATCTTTCAGTGCGCGCGATTTAAAAAATCTCATAGAACTATAAGTTGGGCAAAAAAAATAAATAATTTAAATATGTTAAGGAAAATGGAAATCTTCACTCTGGGCTAGTAAGTCGGCTTAGGGCCTCGCGATATTTTTCACTAGTCTTGGTAATTATATCTGCAGGTAGTTTGGGCGCTGGTGCTCGTTTGTTCCAATCAAGCGACTCTAAATAATCCCGAACAAATTGTTTGTCAAACGAGGGCGGACTTATACCAACACGGTATGTGTCTACTGGCCAAAAGCGTGATGAGTCAGGTGTAATAGCTTCATCAATTAGTGTGAGCTGACCTGCCTCATCTAAACCAAATTCGAATTTAGTGTCTGCAATTATAATGCCGCAAGCCTGCGCATGCAGAGCCGCATAAGTATAAAGTGCGAGTGAGATTTCACAAATTTCTTTGGCAAGTGCAACACCTACGGTTTGCTCAGTTTTTACAAAAGAAATATTCTCATCGTGTTGACCTGCGGGAGCTTTATAGGCTGGTGTGAATAGGGGAGTATCAAGTTGCTGCGCTTGCCGTAAATTTTTTGGCAACTCAATTCCACATACCATACCACTGGCTTGGTAATCCTTCCAACCAGAACCAATTAAATAACCGCGTACTACCGCTTCTATGGGCAGAGCTTTTAAACGCCGAACGATAATTGCGCGGCCTTGTAATAATAAGCGCTCATCAGGATCCAGCGGCAAACTATCCAAAGAAATATTGGACAGTTGATTGGGTATGATATGCGTAGTGCGCTTAAACCAGAAATTTGATATTTCGGTGAGTACGCGACCTTTATGTGGAATTGGGTCTTCCAGAATAACATCGAAAGCCGAGAGTC
>SHZO01000052.1 GCA_009692285.1 Gammaproteobacteria bacterium
GGTCCGCATCATGATCATATTCTCTGCTTAGACTGTGGCAAGGTCGAAGAGTTTGTCGATGCTGATATCGAGGCGCGGCAACACAGCATGGCCGCGGGGTTAGGTTTTGAAATTAACGCGCACGCACTCGTGATTTACGGGCACTGTCGACGGAGTGCTTGCCCACATCGGAAGACTTCTCTCGTCGGTTAAGACGGCCCGCTTGAAGCATTTCTGCGGCGTGTTCACGCGCTTTATCGGTGATGGCAATGCCCCCCAACATGCGCGCAATTTCCTCGATGCGCGCGGTGCCCTCGAGGGCATTAATTTTGGTGCATGTGCTGCGGCCATCACTGATTTTTAAAACTTGCAGGTGATGATCCCCGAGAGAGGCGACTTGAGGCAGATGTGTGACGCACAGCACTTGAGCGCTGGCACCAAGTGCAGCTAACTCGCGGCCGACAATTTCAGCCACCGCACCACCGACACCCGAATCTACTTCATCAAAGACCATGCAGCCCCCTTGAGCTGGACCGTTTTGCACTCCTGCGCGATGTGTGGCGAGTGTGACTTGAACCGCTAGGGATAAGCGCGATAATTCACCGCCCGAGGCCACCTTACCTAAGGGGCGCGGCGGTTGCCCCGCATTGGCGGATACTTGTAAATTTATTTCTTCGAGTCCTGTAGCAATTGATTCTGTGGTGGCTACCGCTGGTAGCTCAACAACAAAGCGACCACCGGCCATCCCTAGGGTTTGCATACGTGCCGTGATGGCAGCACCTAAAGCGCTCGCGGCTTTTATACGCGCGAGTGATAATTTTTCAGCCGCCTTGCGCCAATGCCCTGTAGCTTGTGTCACACCGCTGCGCAAACTGACAAGATTTTCATCAAGGTCTTTCAAGGTAGAGAGTTCGTTTTGTAATTGTTGTGTTTTGCCCGGAAGCTCTACAGCGTTTACTCGATGTTTGCGGGCCAGTGATTCAATGTTGGCAAGACGTTGTTCAGCTTGCGCTTGGCGCACCGGATCTGCTTCTAAATTATCGAGGTAGCGAGTCAGTTCGGCTCCCGTATCGGCGAGGCGAATGACGGCATCCTCGAGCGGAGACAATAAACTATCTAAAGTGCAATCCACGGTGGCACCTTGTCGTAGCAGAGTTAGTGCACGTGATGCATGGCTATGCGCGTTGCCCCCATCTTGCTCATATACAAGATCTAAAGCTGCGCGGGCGCTTTCCGCAAGTCGTCCACTATTGGCGAGCCGATTGCGTTCTGCAGTGAGAGTGTCTAATTCACCGTGCTGTAAATTTAACGCCGTGAGCTCAGCTGTTTCATGAGTTAAGAGTTCTAAGCGTTTATCGCGATTGCGAGCCGCATCTTCTAAGTTAGAAAGTGCGGCAGCCTGGGCAAGGCGTTCTCGGTGTAAATTTAAAACTTCATGAGCCAAAGATTCACACGCACCATAAGTATCCAGTAGGGTGCGTTGTGAGGCGGGGCGCAGCAATGATTGAAATTCATGTTGGCCATGAATTTCAGCGAGCCATTCCCCAGCAGCGCGCAGAGTTTGCACGGGAACCTGTTGGCCATTGAGATAGGCGCGTGACTTTCCTTCGCGAGTGATCACGCGGCGCACGATGAGTTCCTGATCTACTTCAATACTTTGTTCGGCTAACAATGTGCGTAATTCCAAATCTGTGGTTGCGAGATCAAACGTTGCGCTGATCTCAGCACGCTCAGCCTCGTGCCGAACTACCTCAGCCCCTGCACGTCCCCCTACAGCTAATTGCAGCGCATCAACTAAGATCGATTTTCCTGCACCGGTTTCACCGGTGAGTACCATTAGTCCCGATTTAAAATCTATTTCAATAGATTCAATAATGGCAAAGTCACGGATGTATAGGTGTGTCAGCATGCGTTGTAGTTTGGTTTAACTCGAGGCCGCATCGAAGTTGCGCCGACCCCAATTAAGTTTGCTGCGCAATAGGCGGTAGTAGTCATATCCAATCGGATGTAATAAAAGAATTTTCTCAGAAGCAGGACGCACAATCAAACGATCCCCTGGAGAGAGCGTGGCAAGGGGGCGGCCGTCGCAAGCAATTTCAGCCGAAGCATCAGGTCGCTCCAGAATGCGCACCTCGAGGATAGAGCGACCCGAGACTACGATCGGTCGATCAGAGAGTGTGTGAGGGCAGATCGGTGCAATCACAATTACATCAAGTTCAGGCTCCACGATGGGACCACCGCAGGCCAGAGCGTAGGCGGTAGAGCCCGTGGCAGTGGCCACCACCAAGCCATCGCCGCCATGACTATTGACGAAGCGACCGTTGATCCATGTTTCAAAGTCTATTAAGTGGCCGCTTTGAGTTTTTTGCATCACGATATCGTTCAGGGCTAAGCCCTTGGCCTGTTGACCGTTCAGGCCAAAGTATTCTGCGCTGAGCAAGGGCCGTTCATCGATCACGCATTGACCATCTAAGGCCGCATCAACTGAGCTCAGCATCTGCTCGGGCATGACATCGGTTAGAAATCCTAAGCGTCCACGGTTAATACCCAGCAGCGGTGTTCCGAGTCCGGCGACTAAACCTGCGGCATACAGCAGCGTCCCATCGCCCCCTATGGCGATGAACAACTGGGCTTGGGAGACGAGCGTTGCCTCGGATACAAATGTGAGCGGCAGTCCTGCAAGTGCCTCTGATTGATCCTCTAGGGCTAAGGTTATAAGTCCGCGGCTGGCTAAGTGGCGCGCTAATAATCCCGCACTCTCAGCCACGCGGAGATCTGCAAAACGGGTGACAAGGGCGCAACAGCTAATTTGTGTCATAAGGCACCATGATATTAAGAGGTTTCGTTGTATCACGTGGGCGTTCATAACCCAAAGCACGAATATCATCTCTTGACGGCACTTAGTGGCACTCGTTAGCGTTGGGGATATGCTTCATGATTATGACGATCATTTGAACGACCGAGCGCAGCAATTGTTGCGTCTCTTGGTGGAGAGCTATATCCGAGACGGCCAGCCGGTAGGTTCACGCTCGTTATCTCGTGATTTCGGTCTATCCCTCTCCTCTGCGACGATTCGTAACGTCATGGCGGATTTAGAGCACTTGGGCTTTGTGGCTTCCCCACATACTTCTTCGGGGCGGATTCCGACCGATCGAGGGTATCGGTTTTTTGTTGATACTTTGCTGCGATCTAGTCCGGTTGATGGCGTATCGCTTGAGGAGTTACGTCGTCATTTAGAGCCTGGCGCCCAGGGAGACCCGCAAGCCTTAGTGGCGACGGTCTCGCAATTGCTCTCGAATGTGACGCACTTAGCGGGCGTTGTGACTATGCCCCGTGCTCAAGCGGCTGCGATCACACAAATTGAGTTTATGTCTTTAAGTGAAAACCGAGTCTTAGTAGTTTTAGTGTTTAATGATCGAGAAGTTCAGAATCGAATTGTCCAGCTTACACGGCATCATTCGGCCGAGGAGTTGCGCCGAGCCTCTTTATTTTTAAATGAACAATTCGTTGGCCGCACAGCAGAGACTGCACGGGAGGAAATTTTGCGCCAGTTGCAAGAGGCGCGTGAGAGCATGAACTCGTTGATGCTTGAAGCCATTGGCATGGCGCAGCAGGTCTTCAATGCACGCCCGAGTGCGGGGCTTGAGTACATCGTAGCTGGCGAAACTAATTTGATGGGCGCTACCCAAATTGGTAACGTAGATAAACTCAAGCGTCTGTTTGAGGCTTTCAATGAAAAGCGTGATTTTTTAAGTTTGCTAGATCAGAGTTTGCATGCCGATGGTGTGCAAATTTTTATTGGGCATGAATCGGGCTACCAAGTGTTGGATGATTGCAGCGTCGTGACGGCCCCTTACAGCGATGACCAAGGGGTGCTCGGCGTGATCGGGGTCATTGGCCCGACCCGCATGGCTTATGAACGGGTGATCCCTATTGTCGATGTCACGGCCCGATTATTGGGCGCGGCCTTGAATTTCCGCCGTTAGCCCCCAAATCGCGGGTAAGTAAAATTATTTTTATTGTTTTCTGATCCTTGTGATGAGGCTTAAATGACTGTTGGCCCAACTGATTTGGTACCCCCAGAGGCAACCGAGTCTCTATCTCCTGAGCTTCCTGCCGCCGAACCGTTATCTGAGGTAGAGGAATTACGCTTACAACTCGTTGCGACACAAATCGAAGTTCAACAAGAGCGCGATTTGCGTATGCGCGCCGCTGCAGAGCTCGATAACGTACGCAAACGTGCGCAGCGCGATGTTGAGAATGCGCATCGCTTTGGGCTTGAGAAGTTTGCCCAAGAACTCATACCCGTGAAAGACAGTCTGGATTTAGCCGTTGAAAATGCTGCTCGAAGTGATGCCGCGGCGTTAGCCGAGGGGCAGGCCGCTACGTTGCGTTTATTGAGCAAAGCCTTGGAGCGTGTGGGTATTGTGGAGCTCGTGCCCGAGGGTCAGCCTTTCGATGCCAATTTGCACGAGGCGATTGCGACCCAACCCTCCGATGTGGCAGAACCAAATTCGGTACTCACGGTGGTGCAGCGTGGCTATTCGCTTAACGGTCGCTTGCTGCGCCCCGCGCGGGTCGTTGTTTCGGCTCAATCACAGGCTTGAAAAGACGCGCAACGTCCCGATCTATCAGTTTAGGTTTTAGGAGAAAAAATCATGGGTAAAATTATCGGCATTGATTTGGGCACTACCAATTCTTGCGTTGCGGTCATGGAAGGCGGTAAGCCGCGCGTGATTGAGAACAGCGAAGGCGATCGTACTACCCCTTCCATTGTGGCCTTTACCAAGGATGATGAAGTCATTGTGGGCCAATCTGCCAAACGCCAAGCGGTGACTAATCCGCAGAATACTTTGCATGCTGTAAAGCGCTTGATTGGTCGCCGGTTTGATGAGCCTATGGTTCAAAAAGACATCGACATGGTGCAATACCGAATTGTTAAAGCTGAAAATGGCGATGCATGGGTAGAAGCACAAGGCAAGAAGATGGCTCCGCCAGAAATTGCTGCACGCGTGCTCATGAAAATGAAAAAAACCGCCGAGGATTACCTTGGTGAAGAAGTCACTGATGCCGTGATCACGGTGCCGGCGTACTTCAACGATTCACAAAGACAAGCGACCAAAGACGCGGGTCGTATTGCAGGTCTGAATGTGAAGCGCATCATCAATGAGCCCACTGCCGCTGCTCTGGCCTATGGCCTTGATAAGTCAGGCGGGGATCGTAAGATCGCAGTGTATGATCTGGGGGGAGGAACCTTTGACGTTTCTATCATTGAAATCGCAGAAGTGGATGGCGAGCGTCAGTTTGAAGTGCTCTCCACGAACGGCGATACGTTCTTAGGCGGTGAAGATTTTGATCTTCGTATTATTAATTTTCTAGCGGATGAGTTTCTTAAAGATTCCGGCGTCGATGTACGCAAAGATCCTTTGGCGATGCAGCGCTTGAGAGAAGCGGCTGAGAAGTCGAAAATCGAACTCTCCTCGAGTCAGCAGACGGATATCAACTTGCCCTATGTCACTATGGATGCTTCGGGTCCTAAGCATTTGGCGGTCAAGCTCACGCGCTCCAAGCTTGAGTCTTTAGTGGAAGATTTAGTAAAGCGCACAGTGGAACCGTGCCGGATCGCTTTAAAAGATGCTGGGCTTTCAGCCAGCGAAGTTTCCGAAGTTATTCTCGTCGGTGGTCAAACGCGCATGCCTTTGGTGCAAAAGTATGTCAAAGATTTCTTTGGCAAGGAGCCGCGTAAAGATTTAAATCCCGATGAAGCCGTCGCTGTAGGTGCTGCTGTCCAAGGTGGCGTCTTATCGGGTGAAGTCAAAGACGTGTTGTTGCTCGATGTCACGCCACTTTCCTTAGGTCTGGAGACCCTCGGCGGTGTAATGACTAAGCTTATTGAGAAAAATACTACGATTCCAACAAAACAAACCCAGGTGTTCTCAACAGCAGAAGATAACCAAACTGCAGTTACTATCCATGTGTTGCAAGGTGAGCGTGATCGCGCCAATGACAACAAGTCTTTGGGAAAATTCGACTTAAGTGATATACCGGCATCACGTCGTGGCACACCTCAGGTTGAAGTGACTTTTGATATTGATGCTAACGGGATTCTCAACGTCTCGGCTAAAGATAAAGCCACTGGAAAAGAACAGCGCATCATTATCAAGGCTTCCTCAGGTATTTCTGATGAAGATATTAAACGTATGGTGCGAGATGCTGAGGTGCATGCCGAAGAAGATCGACAGTTCCGCGAGCTTGTTGAAACGCGTAACAAGGCTGATGGCATGTTGCACTCTGTAGAGAAGACACTTCAAGATTTGGGCGATAAAGTTTCTGCAGAAGAACGCGCTAAAGTAGAGTCTGCTTTATCTGATCTAAAGGGTGTCATTAAGGCGGATGACAAAGATAAAATTGAGAAGAAGCTTGAGGCTTTGCTTCAAGCTGCCTCTGCGATAACGCAACAGGCTTATGCACAAGAAGCAGGTGGTGCAGCAAATCCGGCCTCAGAGCCTGCTGATGCTGCGACTAAGAGTCAGGGTGCAGGTCGCGATGATACCGTGCTCGATGCCGAGTTTGAAGAGATCAAAGATAAGGATACGGATGGTAAAGCGTCGTAAAGGCGCTAGCGTCCATCCATGGCAAAGCGTGACTACTATAAAGTTCTTGACGTTGCGAAGAATGTTTCTGAAGCTGACATAAAGAAAGCTTATCGGCGTCTTGCGATGAAGTTTCATCCCGATCGTAATCCGGATGACAAGGATGCAGAAGAGAAGTTTAAAGAGGTAAAAGAGGCCTACGAAGTATTAAGTGACGCTCAGAAGCGCTCTATCTATGACCAACACGGGTTTGCGGGTATTGATGCGGCGCGTCAAGGCGGCGGTGCTCAAGGTGGCAGCGACTTCGGTGATATCTTTGGTGAAGTTTTCGGCGATATCTTTGGCGGTGGTGGGCAGCGTCGTGGCGGGCGCTCCCAGGTTTTGCGCGGTGCTGATTTACGCTATGAATTAGAACTCGAATTGCCTGAAGCAGTCTTTGGATATGCTTCAGAAATTGATGTCGCTCGACTGATGGAGTGCGAGACCTGTCATGGCAGTGGTGCCGCTAAGGGTTCTACTCCGGTGACTTGTGAAACTTGCGGTGGCAATGGCCAAGTGCGTATTACGCAAGGCTTCTTCCAAGTGCAGCAGCCTTGTAGCAAATGTCGTGGCACGGGGCGAATGATTAAAAATCCTTGTGATACTTGCTATGGTCAGGGCCGCGTACGCCGTACACGTAAACTTTCAGTCAAAGTTCCCGCAGGCGTTTCTACCGGTGATCGCATACGATTAAGTGGCGAGGGCGAGGCGGGGCGTAACGGAGGTCCAGCTGGGGATTTATACGTTGAAGTTAATGTCCGTCCGCACCCTATTTTTGAGCGCGAGGGTGATGATCTTTCTTGTGATGTGCCCGTGAGCTTTGCCACTGCTGTGCTGGGCGGTTCGGTCGCTGTGCCCACCCTAGAGGGCGAGTTGTCGCTTAAGATTCCTGCCGAATCTCAATCAGGACGTGTATTCCGTTTACGAGATAAAGGCGTAAAGCCGGTTCGCGGCGGTGCTCGAGGGGATTTGTTCTGCCGAGTTGTGGTAGAAACACCTGTGAAGCTCTCCTCCGAGCAACGTGAATTGTTAAAGCAGTTTGACGAGTCGCTTCAAGGCGATGGTGCAATACATAGGCCGCGGGAAGAAAGTTTTTTTGATGGAGTAAAGCGGTTCTTTTCAGGACAGTAGGTCATTAGGACATTGGGAGCGTGATATGCGACTGGTGATTGTAGGTGCCTCGGGGCGAATGGGGCTGGCCATCACGCGCGCAGCGCAGCAGTGGCCACAAGCGCAGATCGTAGCGGCCGTGGATCACCCCAGTGCGCCCGCTGTGGGTCAAGATATTGGCCAGCTTGCAGGGCTCGAGCCCTTGGGCATTGAGGTCACGACCGATTTGAAAGCGGCTTTAGAGAAGTCAGACGTCATGATTGATTTTTCTTCCCCCCGTGCGACTGCTGTTAATTTAGCTGCGTGTGCCGAGCAAGGGGTAGCCGCTTTGGTGGGGACTACGGGTCTATCCCTTGACGCAGAACGCGCCGCAGATCTAGCAGCAAAACGTGTTCCGATACTCCTTGCTGCGAACACGAGTTTGGGTGTTACTTTGCTCGCAGAGTTAGTCCGCGCGGCTGCGCATGCTTTGCCTGCGGAATTTGAAATTGAGATTCACGAAGCTCATCATCGTGATAAAAAAGACTCACCCTCGGGTACCGCGCTTGCCCTAGGTCGTGCGGCTGCCCAAGGACGTGAGACAATATTCGAGAAGGTGGCTGTGCCCTCGCGTGTCGATCAAAAAGTACGCGGTTCTGATGAGATTGGTTTTTCGGTCGTCCGCGGTGGCGATGTAGTGGGCGATCATTCAGTCATGTTTTTAGGTGCGGGCGAACGCGTTGTTCTGTCACACCAAGCTACGGATCGTGCGATTTTCGCGCGCGGTGCGCTGCAAGGGGCTCAATGGTTGCAGGGCAAACCTGCTGGTCGATATGCGATGTCTGAGGTGATTGGTTTTAAACCTATCAACTAGTCTTTAGCTGATTTGCATAGACAGCAGGGGCCATGAACCGTAAAATTCTTTTTTAATCCGATTGGCGCGGTTAGTCCGTGTAAGGCGGGAGGTGTTCGCAAGAATCCCTCCCGTTTTGTGCATCTAAGCCTCGTGAATTTTAGGAGACGTTTAAGATTAATATGAGGTAGTGCTTCTGTGTGTACTACCTGAAGGGGAACTCATAGTGATGGGACCTGCAGTCCTTGCCCTTGCCGACGGTTCGATATTCCGTGGCAAGTCTATTGGCGCGCCTGGGCGCGCGGTCGGTGAAGTTGTTTTTAATACCGCGCTCACCGGTTATCAAGAGATTCTCTCCGATCCCTCCTATGCACAACAAATAGTCACACTGACCTATCCGCATATCGGCAACGTCGGGGTTAACGCAGAGGATATGGAATCTAGGCAAGCTTTTGCCGCCGGTTTGGTTATTCGTGATTTACCTTTGCGTGCCAGTAACTGGCGTATGCAAGAAACTTTAGATGCTTTTTTAGTGCAGCAGGGCATTGTCGCTATTGCTGGTATTGATACGCGACGCCTGACGCGTATTTTGCGTTCGAAGGGTGCGCAGTCTGGCTGTATTCTCACCGGTGAACCGGCTGCCGCACTTGAAGCAGCGCGTGCATTTCCTGGCCTACAGGGAATGGATTTGGCTAAGGTTGTTTCATCGACACAAGCTTATGAATGGAGTCAGGGTAGTACCTTCGATCCCCCTGTTAGTGCTAATGAATCTGTGTTCCAAGTAGTCGCTTTTGACTTTGGTATTAAACACAATATCTTACGATTACTTGTGGATGCGGGTTGTCGTGTCACGGTTGTGCCAGCGCAAACTTCGGCTGAACAAGTCTTAGCGTTGAAACCCGATGGTGTGTTTCTCTCCAATGGTCCGGGTGATCCGGAGCCGTGTGATTACGCTGTCCGTGCGATTGAGAAAATATTGACTGCAAAAATACCTGTGTTTGGCATTTGTTTGGGACATCAGTTGCTCGGCTTAGCGAGCGGTGCGCGTACTTTAAAGATGAAATTTGGTCACCATGGCGCTAATCATCCGGTACAAGATTTGCTTACGGGACGAGTATTCATTACTTCTCAGAACCATGGGTTTGCTATAGATGAAGCAAGCCTACCCAAAAATTTAAAAGCGACACATCGCTCATTATTTGATGGTTCTTTACAGGGCATTATGCGCACTGATTGTGTTGCCTTTAGTTTTCAAGGACATCCTGAGGCTAGTCCGGGGCCGTATGACATTAAGCATCTATTTGCAGAATTCAGCGCGCATATGCGCCGAGCGCGTGCATCATGATTTTGCGAGCACTGTAGCGCTATGCCAAAACGCACAGACCTTAAAACTATTTTGATCATTGGCGCAGGGCCTATCGTGATTGGCCAAGCGTGTGAGTTTGACTACTCCGGTGCCCAAGCCTGTAAAGCCCTACGTGAGGAGGGGTATCGCGTCGTTCTGGTTAATTCAAATCCAGCTACGATTATGACCGACCCAGAGATGGCTGATGCAACGTATATTGAGCCTATTCATTGGC
>SHZO01000053.1 GCA_009692285.1 Gammaproteobacteria bacterium
GCTTCTACATTCAATAACGACCAAATCAGCAATCGCCTATTCTTCTGACCATTCAGATGCTGCTCCACCAAAGGTACAACAGCATTACGATTAAGCACTTCATAGATTCGAGCATCATCCTTGATTAGGGTGCGTTTCACAAAGTCAATGCTCTCACCTTTAAACCAACTGGCATCAGGTGATGAAAAACCTTGCTTTTCAGCCTTGGTAATGTTTTCTGGGATATAACGGCTCATCATGTCGCGCAGAATCTGCTTACCGTCATTGGTCTTCTGGAAATATTTGTCTTGCTTGCTCCCTGGCTCATTCTCATTGATTTTCAATATCTCAGCTAGGTTATTAAGCTTCAAGCCCACTGGGCATTGCATGGCAAAGTCCACCAAATCATTATCCATGAAGGGCACCCGATTTTCCAGACTGTGCGCCATACTAAGCTTATCTTCCACCACAAACAGTCCATGCAGAAAAGTTTTAGCCTCAAAGTATAGACTGTGGTTGATGTAGTCCTCTGGGCGCTCAAGCACATTGTCGTGAGTGGTAAATACATCACGGAATATATCTCGAGTCCAAACACCTGCAACCTCAGACTGAACTGGAGCAAACATCTGTTTAAGCTCACGATTATCCACTAGTCTCTGCCAGTAGAGGTAATACTGGTCGACGTACTGTTCAAAATTTTGGCTACTGGCTCCACGGTAGTAGCGCCAAGGATATCCCCCAAAGAGTTCATCACCACCACTGCCAGAGAGCACCACTTTTACAAACTTACTAGCTAGTTTTGCGGCATAGTAATTGGGATAACTCTGCCCCACTCTAGGCTCTTCAAGATGATGTGCTACTTGTGGCAGGCAACGCTCCATATCGCCAGCCTTGAGCACCATTTCATAGTGCTCAGTTTTAAAGCGAGCAGACATAGCCTCAGCCTTAGGGCGCTCGTCAAAGGCAAGTTCGATGCCAGAGGCAGAACTAAGGTCGAAGCCACAAGTGAAGGTTTTAAGATTAGGTAGGGACTGGGCAGCAATGGCGGTGATTGAGCCACTATCCATACCTCCACTAAGGTAACTACCAAGCTCAACATCGCCTACCAGCTGTCGATTGACGGCCTGACGGAACAAGCGGTCTAGCTCTTCTAGATATTCCTGTTTACTTGCTGGATGGTCTGGCTCACGAAATCGATAATCCCAGTACTGTATACGCTTGAGCGTCGGCGTGCTTGCAGTGAGATCAAGCGTGGCATGACACCCAGCCGGCAACAGATGAATGCCTTGCAGTAGAGTGCGATCAGTAAATATGTTCTGAAAAGTGAAGTACTCCAGCAGAGCTGGTTTGTCGAGTGTTCGTATAAACTGAGGTTGGGCGGTAATCGCTTTTTGCTCTGAGCCAAAAGCAAAGGTGTTGCCTTGCTGAGCGTAATAGAGAGGCTTGATGCCGTAACGGTCTCTAGCAAGTAATAGCGTTTTTTCTTTACGATCCCAAAGGGCTAAAGCAAACATTCCATTGAATCGATTAAGTGCTTTTACACCCCATCTAGCCAGTGCATTTAGTACTACTTCGCTGTCTGAGTGAGAACTAAATTTAGATCCTGCTACCTCTAGTTCAGTACGTAATTCTTTAAAATTATAAATTTCACCATTGTATGAAAGTACATAGCGATTATCAGCTGTAATCATAGGTTGATGACCTGCTGGAGACAAATCTATAATAGCTAAACGCCGATGCCCTAAACCAACATTCCCTTCAATCCACTGCCCTTCACCATCTGGGCCCCTATGCACAATGGCGTCTGTCATGGCCTTTAAGACAACAGGCAATACTGGCGAACCATTAAGGTGAATAATTCCTGCTATGCCACACATTGATTATGCTATCTCTCGTAATGCTTTAACAACATACACGTAATCATCGGCTGTCATACGATTATGCAATGGGATTGCCATAGTATTTTGGTCACAATCACGTGCGCCTGGGAAGTCTTCAGTTTTTAAACCAAAACGATCACGATAATAACCGAGCATATGTACAGCATGCGTTCCTGGTCTCGTTGAAACACCTAGCCCTTGCAAACGCTCCATAATCTCGTTACGTGGTAAAGGTGCTTTTGCTGGGTCAACATAAGTCACAAATGCCTGCCAAGCATGATTGCCATTTACAGGGATAATTGGCATTCGTAGCCAACTTAACGAAGTAAGCTCGTTACAATAGTATTCTGCCCAATATTGCCTTTCTGCAAGAAGATTATCTAATTTACCAAGTTGTACCAAGCCAACCGCGCCTTGTAAATCGGTCATACGGTAATTATAACCAAGCAAATTAAATTCTGGCAGCAAGTATGGGCGCGGACCTTTATGTCTTTGTTCTTCAGATATTGCAGCACCGTGGTTACGTAGCATATTAGCTACGTTCGCAAGCTCGTCATCATTAGTAGTCACCATACCACCCTCACCAGTTGTGATAGATTTCCGAGGGTGGAAAGAAAAAGATGCTGCATCGCCTAACCCGCCAGCCGCTATGCCCTTATAGCTCGCACCTGTGGCGCATGCACCATCTTCAATAATTTTAACTGCAGTCGGAATAATGGTCTTAAGGGTGTCCATATCAACACACAGCCCAAACAAATGCACAACGATAATTGCTTTTGTTTTTGACGTTAACTTAGATGCAACATCTTTAAGGTCAAGGTTATAGGTTAGTGGGTCAACATCAACAAAGACTGGAGTGGCGCCACAATAAAGTACGACGTTTGCAGTAGCCACCCAAGTGAACGCTGGCACAAGCACCTCGTCGCCTTCGCTAATACCCATCGCCGCTAAAATCAAATGCAAGCCAGTGGTGCAGCTTGTTGTAGCAAGCGCATGTTTTACATTATGTCGAGCTGCAAATGCCTTCTCAAAAGCTGCAACTTTTGGACCCTGCGTTAACCAACCACTCATCAATGGCTCTTTGGTAGCCTGCCACTCTTCTTCACCCGTAGATGGAAGTGAAATTTGTATTGTGCGCTTTTCCGTCACTTTTTATCCTTACAAGCCAACCGCACGACGACGTGACTCAACTTCAGCTTTATGTTTATTACGCCATTCAATTAAACGCTGCAAACCTTCTGTCAAATCTAATTTTGCTGTGAATCCAATTTCTTGGCTTGCTTTTTTAGTTGAACCAATGCGGTTTCTCACCAATGTTGCTTGGCTTCGAGGTGCGTAATTAATAGCTTTGTCGCATCCAGTAATATCAAGCAACATCTCCGCCAACTCTTTTAGAGATGTTCTTTTCCCTGTACCCACATTATAAAAGCTATCACTCGCTTCAGATTTCATAGCACAAAGATTTGCCAAACCACAGTCTTCCACTGCCACGAAATCAAATGCTTCACTTCCATCCCCCATAATAGTTGGCCCTTCACCGCGGTCAATCGCATCTAACATTTTCATAATCACAGCTATGTAAGCACCATGATAATCTTGACGTGGGCCATATACATTCATGTAACGCAAACCTACGAAATCCAAACCATATCGATGATGAAAAGACCGCAACATAGCCTCGCCACAGATTTTGGTGGCACCGTAAAAATTTTGATTATTAAAAGGGTGGCCTTCAGTCATTGGCTCCTCCACTGCATCTCCATATACTGAGGCTGAAGAAGAATAGACTAGTCTTTTAACTCCGTTTTTTACACACGATTCCATCACATTAAAAGTACCACGAACATTAGTATCAAAAGCACTTCTTGGGTATTCATGGCATTGCAACAACCACAGCGCAGCAAGATGAAAAACGCCATCTGCGCCTTTTAGTGCTGAATCAAGAATATCTGTTTGAAGAATATCTCCACCAATGTCATAAATTTTTACCCGCGGGTCTTTAAGCGCACTATTTAAGTTTTCTACGCGACCACGAACAAAGTTATCATAAACCACGACCTCTTTTACATCTTCTTTAATTAAATGGTCTACTGTATGCGAGCCTATAAGACCAGCACCACCAATAACTACCAAACGCTTACCTCTAATATCCATGGCTATCTTTCAATATAATTATCAATTACAAATCTGGCAAACGGAAATGCACTTGTCCAAGCAGGGCTGATTGCATTAAGAATATGAGTAGATGATAAACCCCTTTCTACCAAAAAATCATTCACTAATTTTTTATCTTGCCTGTCAAACATTTGAGCACGAATACCAACCTTATCACAAGGTAATAAGTGATTATCCTGCAGTCTTGGCAGAATCGCGCGTGCAGCATCAGCAAACCAAGGCTTGAAATACCTGCGACCCTCCTGCCATGCTAGCGCCCTAAATCCATCGCGTCCTGCGATTGTTTGCTGCATGAGTAAACGAGAAATTCTGAACAATTCAGGGGCGGTAACATTTTTAAGTCCATAATAATTTTCTCGCCCAAATGCCGGTACAGCAGTTGGGCCTAAGTATATTGATCCATCACTCATAGTGGTTGTATGCACACCCAAAAAAGGTACTCGTAAATCAGGCACAGGGTAAATTAAATGTCGAATATCTAGTCCTGAGTTAGGATCTAGCTTCCAGTAAATACCTTTAAATGGTAGAAGTGTATATCTGTGACCAACATCAAACTTATGTGCAACGCTATCTGCATGCAGGCCCGCGCAATTAATTGCATGACCATATGAAACAGCATCTCCACTAAGCATTTTTACATTACGAGCACCAACATCTACGCTTGTAATTACAGATTTAAAACGCAACTCAATCCCCATATGCAAAACTTCAGAGACCATTGACTGCATAACTGCTGCTGAATCACCAACAGCAGTAGATGGCACCCAAAGAGCTTCTCCTGTTACTGAAAAAGCCTCTGGCTCCAATTCTTTTAATGATTTTTCATCTAATCTCTCAACAAAAACACCATTCTCCAATGCTCGTTGCTGAAGCAGATCAATCTGGAGGGCATCTTGTTTACGAGTAGGTGTCAGCACTTTACCGATACGATTAAGTGGCAACTTGCGATCAATACAATAACCAATCATCTCTCTAGCGCCTTGCACACAAACCTGTGCTTTAACAGAGCTAGGTGGGTAATAAATACCACTATGCAACACCCCACTGTTACGGCCGCTAGAATGCAGACCTGCCTGCTCTTCTTTTTCTAGAATTGTTACATGGTTATCTGGATAACGATTCTTTAACTCTTTTGCTATAGCCAAACCTACAATTCCACCACCAATAATTAAGAAATCAGGCCTACTCAAATGGCAGCAGCCTTCAACAAGCTATCGATTATTATTAATTGCATACTATCATCTAAGTCAGGTCCCATCGGCAAGCTCATCACTTGCTTCGACAAATCTTCTGAAATAGGAAAACTCCCCGCTCCTTGCCCTAAACTTGCAAATGCAGACTGTAGATGAAGTGGTATAGGGTAATGTACTGCCGTAGGGATACACATCTCTTTTAATTTTTGTTGAACTTGCTCACGATTTCTTACAAGCACTGTATATTGCGCATAAACACTAGTGCTGTATGGCTCAACGTATGGGGTTATGATTGCATCTTGCGTAATGCCAACATTTTGCTTTTGTATTAACTCAGAGTATCGTGCTCCTAATTTAATTCGTTGACCTACTTCCCAATCAAATCTCTCTAACTTTGCCAAAAGAATAGCCGCTTGAATAGTATCTAATCGTCCATTTATACCGATTCTTGAATGGTAGTAACGTTTTTCTTGCCCATGCACTCTGATTTCGCGCATAGCTTTTGCAAGCCTATCATCGTTGGTGAATAATGCGCCTCCATCGCCATAAGCCCCTAGCGGCTTGCTAGGGAAAAAGCTCGTTGAGCCAATGGTACTTAATGCGCAGGATTTATTGCCTTTATAAGTTGCACCAAATGATTGCGCAGCATCTTCAATAACAGGTAAGCCATGCTTATTTGCAATTGCATTAATTACATCAAAATCAGCACATTGCCCGTATAAACTAACCGGTATAATCGCTTTAGTTTTAGGTGTTATTGCTGCCTCAATATTTTTTGGATTTATGTTATAAGTGCGCGGATCGATATCGACAAAAACAGGCTTTGCACCAAGCAAAGCAATCATTTCGGCAGTTGCGATAAAGGTGAATGGAGTTGTAATAACTTCATCACCAACCCCTATCCCTAAGGCCATCATTGCAATCATGAGGGAATCTGTGCCGCTACTCGCAGCTATGCAGTGCTTAACCCCCACAAAAGTTGCAAGCTTTTGTTCCAACTCTTCAACTTCAGGCCCCATGATGTATTGCCCGTGGTCAAGAACACGATTTATTCGATCCTGAATACGTGGCTTCAGTGCAGCATATTGTGCCTTTAGGTCTATAAATGGCATTAATGGATCAGACATACACGAACCCATCCTGCAACTTATAAACAACTCCACTATGCGGGCATCGTGTTTCACCAGTCCCTATAATAGGTAAACTTAAGCGTTCACCAAACTGACTCATCCATCCAATCTGCTTGGCAGGCACACCAACAATAAGGGCATAGGGTTTTACATCTTTATTAACAACGGCTCCCGCACCAACAAATGCATATTCGCCAATAGTAATTCCGCAAATTACAGTACAATTCGCACCTAAAGTTGCACCTTTTTTGACTAATGTTTTTTGATATTGGTCCTTTCGTGAAATGGCGCTTCGAGGGTTGTAGACATTCGTAAAAACCATACTAGGCCCACAAAAAACATCTTCTTCAAGCGTTACGGCCTCGTAAATACTAACGTTATTTTGGATTTTGCAGTTGTTCCCAATAACTACATCACTGCCAATAAATGCATTTTGGCCAATAGAACAAGCCTTGCCAATTTTTGCCCCTGCGCAGACATGCACCCAGTGCCAAATATTGGTACCAAATCCAATATCGGCCCCTTTATCAATAATTGCACTAGGATGTACGTTATATGTCATATTAAAATTCAAGTGGCAAGGAAACAGTATTGCCATCACGCGCAGAAAGGTAGGCGGCAATTAGGACTTCTAAAGACTTGAGCCCTTCTCTTCCGTCCGTCTCAGGCATAGCTAACCCTCGCATAACTTCTATAACATTTTTATAATAAAGTGGATGTCCAAATCCATAAACTGAAGCTGTTTCATAGTTAGCTTGTCTAATTCCTTCATCATAATCACGAGCTTCATCAAACTGCCAATGCTGAATATCGTTAACAGCCACGCCACCAACACGAACGGTTCCCTTTTCTCCGAGAATAGTTATGCTTCCTTCAAGATTTTGAGGGTAGGTAAGCATAGTTACGCTCATGGAGCCAAGTGCTCCATTACGCCATCGCACATTTAGAACCCCCGTGTCTTCCACTTCTATGTCACGGAAAGTGCTCATCATTGCTTGCACCTTATCTATTGGCCCTATCAGCCAGTCCAAGAGATCCACATAATGACTGGCCTGGTTCATAAATGCACCTCCGTCAAACTCCCATGTTCCTCGCCATTTCGCTTGATCGTAATAAGATTGCGGACGGGTCCAGAAAACGTTCAGATGAACCATGTGAATTCTCCCAAAGCGTTTTTCTTCAACAGCACGCTTTAGCAATTGCAATGTTGCATTATGCCGGTTTTGCTTAACAACAAACATGAGAACTCCGGCTTCATCACAGGCTTTAACCATACGCAATCCATCTTGCC
This sequence comes from Gammaproteobacteria bacterium, assembly GCA_009692285.1. Classification (GTDB taxonomy): domain Bacteria; phylum Pseudomonadota; class Gammaproteobacteria; order Steroidobacterales; family Steroidobacteraceae; genus UBA964. Next base: position 7,649 of record SHZO01000053.1, read on the forward strand.
AGCGAGTAGCCATCGGCTTTTCGGTCATAACATTGACGCCAAACTTAGAAATAATAATAGCTTGATCTGCGTGGGTGCCACTTGGCGTGCAGATTGCAACCAAATCTAAGCTCTCATTTTTCATCATGTCGACAAGCCGAAGGTATCCAGGAACATTATATTTTTCAATATGCTCAGCTAAAACTTTATTGTCATTATCACAAACTGCGATCAATTCAATATCAGTCGCATGTTTTCCAATCGAATCAAAATGATTTTTTGAAATGCGGCCACAGCCGACAATCGCAATACGGATTTTTCGGTTATTCAATTGTTTATCCTTAATGCTATCAGTCACTTAATGTATCCCTTATTTTAATGCTCATGATTGCTATATTAATAATTACTGCCATAACCAAACCCAAGGATAAAATTGATATGGTAGCCAATATACACTATGAGCCCCAAAAAACAGCCATACCAATAACACTGCAACACTGTATAAAACAATGACATAAACTAAAAACGCATTCTTACCAGAACGAGACCCTAATACATTTGGCAAACTGGACAAAACAAACAATTGCAATGGTATCCAATATAAAGCAACTCTATCAACGGCTGTAGATGAAGGGGAAAAATAAAGAGCCGCTATAAGTAAGATAGCGCTTAATGCCATCCACGTCCAAAAAGATCGTTGCTCTTTTGTTAATTGGAATCGATTTCTAAAAAGCAAAAACAAAACTGCCGGCACTGCATTCATTACGACTCGAATCGCTGCTCCAGAGGATTCATATTCATCCTGAATGTATCCAGAAATCAGGTTGTCTAATGCTTCTTGCAACAACAAGAAAAACAAAAGCAACGTGGCAATGCCAACCCATAATAATGTAAATATTCGGTGCTTTGTACTTGCGAGCACTGCGAGAGGAGCTAGAATCACAGCTGACTTATGAAATGTTGCAGCCAGCGCCACCAAAAAAACAAACTTCAAGGTATTGCCGCGACCAAAAGCAACAATAGCCATCATAGCCAACCCAATAGCCACACCCTGCCTTGTATAGCCCATTGCTACAACGGTGACCAAATATGGAACTGCTACAGTTAAAGCCAGCCATGCCCTAGGCTGATTTCGACAAAATGTAACCAACCCCCAAGAAAAAAAAGCTGCACTAATTAAATTAACTAGATAAATTCCACCCCCAGTTTTTCTTCCGAACCAGAATAAAATTTGACTGGATGGGTCAGCATATTTAGAAAATTCTTCTAGATTTTCCATGTTGAGGATATACGCAGCCCAATCGCCGCCAACCTCATGCCTAAAACCTATCATTAATACCAATACGACAAATATAAATCGCCATGCAAATGGCCATTTACTGTTAATTAAATTAAGTGTCGAATAAGGTGTTAGCGTTAACCTAGAAATAGCCAAATAAGCGGGCACTATAAATAACATCCAATAAGGCCACATGCTTAATTAACCTCTATTAGCCAAGCTTGAAACATCAAAATAGACCAAAGCAATGCCTGATGATTGCGCTTGCCTGACAAATGCTCCTGCCATAATTTACGAACATAGATCACATTGAAATAACCTTCAACTTCCAATCGAGGTTCATTTAACAATCTATCCACCCAATCTTTCAGAGGCCCTCGAAGCCATTCGCCTAGTGGGATACTGAAACCCGCCTTAGGTCGATCCATTAACTCTTTAGGAACATATTGATACAAAACTTGCCGCAATATCCATTTGGATTGGCCATTTCGGATTTTCATATTCATGGGTAATCGCCATGCCAATTCAACTAAACGATGATCTAACAATGGCACACGGGTCTCTAGGCTATTCACCATAGCTGCTCGATCAACCTTAACTAGAATATCATCGGGTAAATAGGTCATGGCATCCATAAACATCATATGCTGCTTTTCATCGTCAAAAGGCATTTTTATGCCTATTTTAGTTAACCAACTTACCGGCTCAGTCGCCCCTAAAACAATATGCTCTGGTCTATCTGTTGCGGAGACTAATCTCTGATAAGCTTCTTGAATCGTCTCAACGCTCATTACTTTTGCGAGCTTTTCTAGCTTATCGCCCATATTTTCCGGCGTTCTTTTTATTTTACTAATTTTCCTAAAAATACCGTCCCATGTTTTAGGCTGAATTGAATTTATAGCCTTGCTAGCAATCTTTCTAAATCGCAAAGGGGTGTTCTTAATAGCGCTCCAATTGTCGGCTAGCGCATAGCGATTGTACCCACAAAACAATTCATCCCCAGCATCGCCTGAGAGTGAAACCTTCACGTGCTGCTTTGCCATCTTAGAAACTAAATATGTAGGTATCTGGGATGAATCCGCAAAAGGTTCATCATACATTTTGCCTAACAACGGAATAACCTCCAT
>SHZO01000003.1 GCA_009692285.1 Gammaproteobacteria bacterium
TGAGAATCATCTTCCTTGGTGCTCCCGGTTCTGGCAAGGGCACGCAGTCGCAACGGCTGATGGCCGTATATGGGATCCCCCAGATTTCTACTGGCGATTTGCTGCGTGAGCACGTTAAAAATGATACTGCACTCGGACGCCGCGCTAAGGCGGTCATGGACTCTGGTCGGTTAGTCGACGATGACACCATCCTGGGTATGGTTCGCTCCCGCATTGCCGAACCTGATGCCGTCTCTGGTTTTATTCTCGATGGTTTTCCCCGAACTCTGCCGCAGGCACAGGGTTTGGAGGCTATGCTGAGCGTCTTAGGGCAGCCTTTGGATGCCGTTATTTTGTTTAATGTCGATACAGCACTGTTGGTCAAGCGCATTTCTGGGCGCCGCAGTTGCCAAGATTGTGGTCGAGTCTTTAATGCCCACACTGCGCCGGTGCCTTCGCCACCACCTTGTGGGGGGCAATGCGAGACTCCGCGTTTGGTGCATCGTGCTGATGACAATGAAGCTACAGTGAGTAAACGTCTTGCTGTGTACGAAGCACAAACACAGCCTTTAGTGGGCTATTACCAAGGCACAGGCTTGCTGCGCAGCATCGATGCCGATGCGCCTCTAGCTGTTGTTACAGCACGCTTGGAACAGGCGCTTAAATAAGATTCAGTAGCCGAGCGCTGAGTAGCTCTCCCCGCCAGCCGCCTAAAACCAGAGTAGGGCTTTGCCCGCGCGCAATGGCCTCTAGGTCGCGTCGCGTCGTGAGGACTTCGGCGACGAGCTGTAATTCTTTAGCTACCAACTGCACATCGTCACTGAGCCGTCTTACTAAGGCGTTAAATCCTGGCTCAGGTTTTTCACGTCGTGGAAGCGGAGGTGGAGGATTTGAAATTTTGACTGCGTTAATGAGTGCGAGCAATTCCTCGCCCGAATGGCGCACGACGCCCTCGGGCATCTGCACCACCTGCGCTAATTGCACGCTATCGCGAGGTACGCTCAGCGCTATATCACGCAGCACCGCATCATCGAGAATCCAGCCCCGCGGACGATTGCGCTCTATTGCGCGCCGCTCGCGCCAAGCGGCCAGTCCCTGCAGCAGTTCAAGACGACCTGTATCCCAAGCTTGAACGCCTTTAAAGCGCAGCCAGGCGCGTTCAGGGTCGACAGTCAATAGTGCTGGATCTTGCATCGCCAAAAACTCTTCAGCGAGCCAAGGCAGGCGACCAAGACGTTCGAGGTCCGCTAGTAATCGCTCGCGCATTGGCAGTAGATATGCAACGTCATCGAGTGCGTATTCAATTTGTTCTGGGGAGAGTGGTCGCTGTGACCAATCGGTGCGCGTGTGCGCTTTAGGTAAATCACGTTCAAATAGGCGCCTTACGAGTTCTGCGTAGCCCACCTGTGCCGGAAAACCAGCTAAGCCGGCTGCGATCTGAGTATCAAATAGGGGGGTGATCTGGCCAACTAACGGCGCCAGCACTTCCAAGTCTTGGCGGCCTGAGTGAAATACCTTAATAGGGCCCTTAGCGCTAAAAAATTCGCGCATTAAGTTCAATTCCCCAAGCGCCAAGGGGTCAATGCAGATCGGCCCCTGTGGAGAGGTTAATTGCAGCAAACATAGTTCCGCCCGGTAGGTTCTCTCGCGTAGAAACTCGGTATCAAGGCCGACCGCCGGCTCGCCCGCTAAGCGACTGAGCAGATCCTCGAGTGCTGGGCGGGTGGCAATGAGCGGTGAAGAGAGCGGTGTGTGCGATAACATCCGTGAACTATGCAAGAATTCATGGCTAACCGGAAAGGATTATGATGAATTCAACCTTAAAGATTATTTTTAACATTTTCCGCCTCAAGGGCGAACCAAGTGATTTGCCCGCCTCGCCCATGGCTATGGGAATCGCTTTGATGTTGGTGTGTGTAATACAGTTGCTTCAGCGCAGCTTGAATCCAGTCGATCAAAATATGCCGGTTATTGCGTTGTTCTTGCCGGCGGTCTTTAGTATTTTGTGGTGTTGGTTTGTGCTGCGCCTCTTCTCTAAGAACGCCCGTTTTATACAAACTGCAACAGCTTTGTTAGGTGTGGGTTGTATTTTAGACTTATTAGCGACTCCTTTTATTGTTGCGTTACTCCCCGAACTAGGTAACAAGAAAATAGTGCCGATTTCGATGCTTCCTTTGGTGGTACTCGGCATCTATGGCATTTATGTCAACGCTCGTATTTTGCGCGCAGCTATTGACCGCCCAATGTTCCAATCTGTAATGCTGATTATCTCCGGTGAGATGATCGGTGGATTATTAGCTTTAAGCTTAGTTGCCGCACCTAGCGCGCCAATGTAAGCGGAGTTTTCATGCACGTTCATATTCTTGGTGTTTGTGGAACTTTTATGGGGGGTATTGCGGCAATTGCTAAAGCGGCAGGCCATCATGTCACCGGTTCAGATCGAAACGTCTACCCACCTATGAGCACGCAACTAGCTGCGCTCGGGGTACAGGTAGTGGAGGGTTTCGAAGTAGAGCAATTGGATCCACGTCCTGATGTAGTGGTGGTGGGTAATGTCATGAGCCGCGGTCATCCAGTCATTGAAGCATTGCTCGAGAGTGGGATTCCTTTTGAGTCTGGTCCGGAGTGGTTAGCGCGCGAAGTATTGCGTGATCGTTGGGTTTTAGCTGTTGCGGGGACTCACGGTAAAACTACGACTACTAGTATGCTCGCTTGGATTTTAGAATATGCAGGACTCTCACCTGGTTTTTTAATTGGCGGCGTGCCTGAAGATTTTGGGGTTAGCGCACGTTTGGGTGATAACCCTTTCTTTGTCATCGAAGCAGATGAATACGATACCGCTTTTTTTGATAAGCGCGCTAAATTTGTGCACTATCGTCCGCGTACTATTGTGCTTAATAATCTTGAATTTGATCATGCAGATATCTATCCAGATATTGCGGCTATTGAGCGCCAGTTTCATTATTTAGTACGTACTGTTCCTGCTTCAGGTTTGATTATTTGGAATACAGCAGCACCCCATTTGAAAATTACTTTGGATTTAGGATGCTGGAGTGCGCGCGAAGAATTTAGTCGCGAGAGCGCTACCGCGCAGTGGCGCGCACGAGCTTTAGAGCAGCGTACTGATGGTTCTAGTTTTGCGGTGATTGAATTTGCAAGCGGAGCTAACGAAGCGCAGGAAGTAGGTGAGGTGCGTTGGGAATTATTTGGTGGACACAACATAGATAATGCATTGGCTGCAATCGCCGCTGCGCGTCATGCAGGGGTGCCGCCTGAAGTTTCTTGTGCCGCTTTAAGTGAGTTTAAGGGGGTTAAGCGCCGCATGGAATTACGCGGTCAGGTGCGAGGCGTGCGAGTCTATGATGATTTTGCACATCACCCCACAGCGATTGCCAGCACCTTAGAGGGCTTGCGTCGCCGAGTTGCAACAGGGCGCATTATTGCGATCTTTGAGCCTCGCTCCAGCACTATGAAGCTAGGTGTTCACCGCGACACTCTAGCTGCCTCGTTCGCACTGGCCGATGAAATATGGCTCTTTTCTCCGCGGGATTTAGGTTGGGATTTGGGTTCGCTGGTAGAAAGTCTTGGGAGCCGGGGTCGGCTCGCCAAGGATGTGAATATTTTGGCCCAGAACCTTGCAGCCCACTTGCAGCCTGGTGATCATGCCTTGATCATGTCCAACGGCGACTTCGGTGGGCTTCACGAAAAATTACTCACTGCTTTATCACAGTACTCATCGGGAGATTTGGACCATGCCACCTAAAGATCAGCGCATTGTGAGTGTGGGCATGACCGGCGCCTCCGGCACACAGTATGGGTTGCGCTTAGTGGAGTGTTTGTTGCATGCGGATTATCAGATCTATCTCATGCTCACTAAGGCTGCCCAAATTGTGATTGGTTCAGAGACTGATTTGGCTTTACCAGGGCGTGTTGCTGAGCAAACTCGTTATCTGACAAAACTTTATAAAGCGCGCGAAGGGCAATTGCGTGTCTTTGGTGATGAAGAATGGACTTCGCCCGTAGCCAGTGGTTCCGGTGCACCGCATGTTATGGTTATATGCCCTTGCAGCATGGCTACATTATCGGCGATCGCTGCTGGAGCAAGTGAAAATTTATTAGAGCGTGCAGCTGATGTCGTGCTCAAAGAACGAGGGAACCTGGTACTCGTGCCACGTGAAACACCTTTCTCAGCAATTCATTTAGAGAATATGCTCAAGCTCTCGCGTCTAGGGGTATCTATTTTGCCTGCAAACCCTGGTTTCTATAATCGACCCACTAAGGTTGAAGCGATCGTTGATTTCGTTGTCGCTCGAATTTTAGACCAATTAAATATTGATCACAATTTGATGCAACGCTGGGGCCGTGGTTAATACATCTGACATCGCTCTTTTTCCACTAAATACGGTGCTCTTCCCGCAAGGACCGTTGCCGTTGCGTATCTTTGAGACTCGTTATACCGACATGGTCAAGCGCTGCATGCGTGAGGAGTCTTGTTTTGGAGTAGTTTTAGTCAGTGGCGGTGGTGATACCGGTGAGGCAGCTGTGGTAGCTCAAATCGGAACTACAGCACGCATTGTGGACTTTCATTTATTAGAGGATGGCCTGCTCGGTATTACTTGCCTTGGTCAGCGACGCTTTAAAGTTTTGAGTCGTTGGCGACAAGTCGATGGATTAAATATGGCTAATATAGAGTGGTTAGCTCAGAGCCCACTCATCGCGGTGCCAGGTGAGTATTGGCATCTAGCTGATGTGTTGCGACGAGTGCTGCCGGAACTGGGCTCTATTTATGCCGACATCAAAACTCATTTTGATGATGCTGATTGGGTTGGTGCCCGCTTGCTGGAAATTATGCCGCTGAGCTTGGGTGAGAAGCAGCAGTGTCTAGAGATGGATGATCCAATTGAGCGACTTGCTCATTTAGCGCCATTTATTCGGCGTGAATAAAACCACCACAATGCTGCAGCCATTACCGCTGTCCAGACGAAGACTAGCCAACCTACTACGCCATCAAATTGTGAGAGTAACCCTTGCCAGGGATGGTTAAAATTAGGACTAGAAGTCTTGCGCAATACAGTAATGATGCAGACCCACGCTGCGTGCAAACCAACGCAAGCAGCAATATTGCCTGTGAGCAGGCGCACTAGGGCTAATAAGGCGCCTACACCACTTAAACATAAAAATGCATCGACCAATTGAAGCGGGTGGGTAAAGAAAGCAAGTGTGCCGACAAGCAAATCAATGCCACTGTATGCATTAACTGCTGTTGCCTCAATATGAAAACGACCAATAAAATGGGTCGAAGAATAAAGCATGGAGCTTAAAAAAATGGCTATTAGTGCCCCCGCCTCACGTTTAATACCACTGAACATGGCGCCGCGAAAAAAAGTTTCTTCGATAAGCGCCACTGTCAGTCCAGTGAGCAGCCCGCTGCTAATTAAGACCAACAGGGTATGCATATCAAGAATCACACCCGCACGCATTACCCGTAAATTTAGGCCTAACATGATTACGACTACCGGTAAAATAGTAGCAAATCCGAGTACCAAGCCTAGTAATGCTTCACTTAAAAATTGGCCTGTGGTCAGTGTGTAACCGAGGCTGCGCCAATCTCTCAGCGCCAATCTTTTAGATGCCCATAGGAAGCCAAACAACAGCGTGAGCATACCGATTCGGCTAGCTACACGATGAAATTTTATATCAAAGTGTGGTGAGAGAAGTAGCCATGCGGGGTAGGACAGTGCAGCCATCGCCGTGAAGCCAACAAAGAATAAAATTAAAAACCAGCCGAATGTGCGCATTGGTTAAGACTCTAAAACTATCTTATTCAGCCAATGAACTTTAGATTGCACGTGACCATCAGCAAATAGTTCAAGGCTGCGATAGGCCGGTGTGAGCGTATCAATCTTAAAATTATCGCTGTGGGGCAGAAACTGAAAACAAGTTGAGGGTGTACCCATGAGTTTTATTTGTCCGCGTTGGGCATCAAAGGCTTGGTGCACATGCCCCCAGAGTATGCCGCATACATTGGGGTGACGATCAACAATGCCAAAGAATTCCGCTGAATTCTGTAACGCAATTGCATCTAACCAAGCGCTACCCATCGGTACTGGGTGGTGATGCATCACGATCAGTATATGCAGTTGAGGGTTAGTGTTCAGCGCCTGTTCTAAGCGCTCCAACTCTTGGGTGCTCAATCGGCCATAGGCATAGCCTGGGCAGGCACTATTAAGCATCACTATGCGCCAAGAACCTAAATCAAAATGGCCGCCAAACTGAAACGGCGAGCTGTTTAAGGCGCTTGCGCATTGCGCGGGGTCATGATTACCGGCGATACACAGCACAGGTTTTTGCAGTGCGCCAAATTCGGTGCGTAACCATTGATATCCTGCTGCATCGTCATTCACGATGTCGCCGGTCACCAGTAGCGCGTCACTTTGTTCAATTGTAGTTTGCGCAGCCTGCAAAACGCGACGCAGACTCGTCAGTGTTACAACCTCGCGTAGGGTACCGTCCGCATCTCCTAAGAGATGCGGATCGGTGACCTGCACAAGTCGGATTACTGTCAAGGGTAGTTAATAGCGGTAGGAGTCGGGCTTATATGGGCCTTGTTTCGAGACGCTAATGTATTGCGCTTGTTGATCGGTGAGCTCGCTTAATTGTGCGTTGAGTTTCTGCAATTGTAGTCTTGCAACTTTTTCATCCAAGTGTTTTGGTAGGACGTAGACCCCAACTGGATATTTCTTATGATTCCCCCACAGTTCAATCTGCGCGATCGTTTGGTTAGCAAATGAGGAAGACATCACATAGCTCGGGTGACCAGTCCCACAACCTAAGTTCACGAGACGACCTTCAGCCAGCAGGGTAATGCGCTTGCCATCAGGAAAAATGATGTGATCAACCTGTGGTTTGATGTTCTCCCAGGGGTACTGCTTGAGAGATCCACAATCAATTTCATTGTCAAAGTGACCAATGTTGCACACGATAGCTTCATTTTTCATGCGCTTCATATGCTCATGGTTGATGACATGAAAGTTACCCGTTGCTGTAACGAAAATATCTGCTTTATCTGCCGCGTATTCCATCGTCACTACACGGTAACCTTCCATTGCTGCTTGAAGAGCGCAGATGGGGTCGATTTCAGTCACCCAAACTTGTGCTGAGAGTGCGCGAAGTGCTTGTGCAGAACCCTTGCCTACATCGCCATAACCACAGACTACCGCAACTTTACCGGCTACCATCACATCGGTAGCGCGCTTGATAGCATCGACCAAGGATTCGCGGCAACCGTAGAGATTATCAAACTTGGATTTTGTTACTGCATCGTTGACGTTAATAGCGGGGAAGGCCAACTTACCCTCTTTAGCCATTTCATAAAGACGCTTGACCCCGGTAGTGGTTTCTTCTGTGACACCGCGAATGTGCTTTATACGTGATGAGTACCATTTTCGGTCGCGTTTGAGCATTTCTTTAATGGAAGCAAACAGGAATTCTTCTTCTTCGCTACCAGGTTTCGTTAGCAGTGAAGCGTCAGTTTCGGCACGTGTACCCAGATGCAACAGCAAGGTCGCATCGCCACCATCATCTAGTATCATGTTTGTATATTGGTTATCTGGCCATTCAAAGATACGGTGGGTGTAATCCCAGTATTCTTTAAGCGACTCACCTTTGTAGGCGAACACAGGCGTTCCCTTAACCGCAATAGCGGCTGCCGCATGATCTTGGGTAGAGAAAATATTGCAGGACGCCCAGCGCACTTGGGCACCGAGAGCTTGCAATGTCTCGATCAGCACAGCGGTTTGAATTGTCATGTGCAATGAACCGGTGATGCGTGCACCACGCAAAGGTTGTGTCGGCGCAAACTCTTGCCGAATGGCCATTAGGCCGGGCATTTCAGTTTCGGCAATGCGCATTTCTTTGCGACCCCAATCAGCCAGCGCAATATCTGCGATGTGAAAATCGCCCTGAGTAGGCACATGGGGTTTGGGTTGTAAAACAGCGTTCATATTCAGTTCTCCGTTAATCTTAATATTCAAGTTTAACGGGCGCCGTTGTTATTCGACCACTCTGCGAGCCTGGCATCGACGATCAGATGCTGCAGCGCCCCTCGCAGTGCGGTATAAATTGTTAGCGAGCGTCTGCCGACAGCGCCTGAGCTTTGTCGGTGCGTTCCCAAGTAAAGTCCTTGTCTTCGCGGCCAAAGTGTCCATAGGCCGCTGTTTTTTGATAGATCGGACGCGCTAGTTTAAGCATTTCGCGTAGCCCGTAGGGCGTGAGATCAAAGTGACGCCGCACTAGCGCGGTAAGCCTTTCGCGAGAAAGTGTGCCGGTACCAAAAGTTTCTAACATGATGGAAGTGGGTTCGGCTACACCAATGGCGTAGGAGACTTGTACTTCGCAACGCGAGGCTAAACCGGCAGCCACTACATTTTTAGCAACATAACGCGCTGCATATGCGGCTGAGCGATCGACCTTGGAAGGGTCTTTACCTGAAAAAGCGCCACCACCATGGCGTGCAAAGCCCCCGTAGGTATCCACTATTATTTTTCGGCCGGTGAGGCCGCAATCGCCTACTGGTCCGCCAATGACAAAGCGACCGGTTGGATTAATGTGGTATTTAGTGTTCTTATGCAACCACTTTTTTGGTAGGACAGGTTTTAGAATTTCTTCCATTACCGCTTCCCTTAGCCGTGCGGTGGAGATGTCATCACTGTGTTGGGTAGAAAGTACCACGGCTTCAATGCCGACTGGCTTGTCATTCTCATAACGCAGCGTGACTTGGCTCTTAGCGTCTGGTCGCAACCAGGACAATTTGCCACTCTTACGCACTTTAGCCTGCCGTTCCACTAAGAGATGAGCAAGTGTGATTGCAGCGGGCATTAGCACACCAGTTTCGTCGCTAGCGTAGCCAAACATCAGGCCTTGATCACCAGCCCCTTGTTTGCGTGGATCTTTGCGATCTACGCCTTGGGCTATATCCACAGATTGTTTTCCGATGATATTCAGCACACCGCATGAAGCGCCGTCGAACCCCATTTCTGAGGAGTTATAACCGATATCCAGCACGGTTTTACGCACTAACGCTTCAATATCGACCCAAGCATTGGTGGTGACTTCGCCAGCGACAATGACCACACCTGTTTTGACCATTGTCTCGCAGGCGACGCGGCCATTTTTATCCTTAGAGAGAATGGCATCTAACACCGCATCAGAGATTTGGTCAGCAACTTTATCAGGGTGACCTTCTGAGACTGATTCAGAGGTAAATAAAAAGCTGTTCAGATTTTGTTTATGCATGAAAAAATAGTCAGGTAGATATAACTGGTTAGATGTTTAATAACCTCTATTCAAGAATTGTAACAAAAAACATGTAATTAATGCCATACAGTGGCATCACGTTGATATTTACATTGAATGACACGGTAGGATTATCAGAGAATACGTGGGCAGCCTAAATGTATTTTCAAGGAACAGCTTAAAATGCTTCATATACGTGATTTGGCCAATGCGATTCGCGCGCTATCGATGGATGCGGTACAGCAGGCAGTCTCGGGTCACCCTGGCGCCCCGATGGGTATGGCCGATATTGCCTCAGTTCTGTGGCGCGAAGTGATGAGCTACAACCCTAGTAATCCCCGTTGGGTAGATCGCGATCGTTTCGTACTCTCCAATGGTCACGCGTCCATGCTGCTTTATTCTGTCTTACACCTCAGTGGCTATCCTCTGGCGATGGAAGAGATAAAAAATTTTAGACAACTCGGTTCACGTACGGCAGGGCATCCCGAACATGATCTAAATATAGGGATTGAAACTACTACGGGTCCGTTGGGACAGGGATTTGCCACCGCAGTAGGCATGGCCTTAGCAGAGCGTTTGCTAGCCGCGGAATTTAATCGTGCTGGGCATGAGATTATTAATCATCGCACTTGGGTTTTTTTGGGCGACGGCTGCATGATGGAAGGACTCTCCCATGAGGCTGCTTCTTTAGCTGGCACTTTAGGCTTAGGAAAATTAATTTGTGTTTACGATGACAATGGCATCTCTATTGATGGTGAGGTCAAGGGTTGGATGGCAGATGACACTCCTAAGCGCTTCTCTGCCTATGGTTGGCAGGTCATCAAAGATATCGATGGCCATGATGCTGAAGCTATTCAAAAAGCTCTACGCCGTGCTCGAGCAAACCAAACACAGCCGACATTAATCTGCGCGCGTACCGTTATTGGCTGGGGTGCGCCTAATAAACAAGGCACAAAGTCCACGCATGGCGAAGCGCTTGGTGCTGATGAAATTGCCGCAACGCGTGCAGGATTGCCTTGGACTTATGCGCCGTTTGTTATCCCCGATGAGATTCGTGTTGCTTGGGATCAGCGTGAGCGTGGTAGCCGTTTAGAAAAGGCATGGAAGCGACGTTTTAATCGGTATCGTAAAGAATTTCCAACCGAGGCCGCAGAATTTACCCGTCGGATACAAGGGGATTTACCAATTAATTGGCCTAACTTGCGTGCAGCAGCTTTTGTGGCTGCCGCAGCCGTGACTAGTCCACAAGCCACGCGCGCTTCATCTCAAGTTGTATTAAATGCTATCGGCCCAGGCTTAAGCGAGTTGTTGGGTGGCTCTGCAGATTTGACTGGTTCAGTGAATACTTTTCGTAAGGATTCAAAAGCTGTAACACATGATGATGCGGCCGGTAATTATATCAATTACGGCGTGCGTGAATTTGCTATGACAGCAATGATGAATGGTTTGGCGCTGCACGGTGGTTTTGTGCCCTATGCTGGAACATTCTTGGTGTTCTCCGATTACGCACGTAATGCTGTGCGTTTGGCAGCGCTCATGCATCAGCGTGTTTTACTGGTGTACACGCATGATTCAATTGGCTTAGGCGAAGATGGACCTACGCATCAACCGATTGAACATTTAGCCTCTTTGCGTGCCATGCCAAATTTAAATCTTTGGCGCCCTTGCGATGCGATGGAGACTGTGGTGGCATGGTTAGCGGGAATTGAAAATACAGCTACCCCTACCGCTCTAGTTTTTACACGACAAGCACTCGTGCAGCAATCGCGCAGCGAATCGCAGCAAGCCGCTATCGCTTGTGGCGGGTACACGCTTATTGAAGCCCCCGAGCATATCAAGGGCGAAGTACCTGAGGCTATTGTGATAGCTACCGGTTCAGAAGTGGGTCCGTCCGCTGAGGCAGTGCGCGCAGTGAATGCGGCCGGACACCGCGTGCGTTTAGTTTCTATGCCTTCCACTGAAGTTTTTGATGCACAAGATTTGCGTTGGCGTGATTCAGTATTGCCTGCTGTAGTGACGCGTCGTCTGGCTGTTGAAGCAGCAGCTTCGCAAAGTTGGTGGAAGTACGTGGGCTTGCAAGGCCGTGTTCTGGGTATTGACCGTTTTGGCGCTTCTGGTAAAGCTGCAGAGCTGTTTAAGGATTACGGTCTCACCGCAACACAAATACAAACCGCTTTAGAGAGTATGTTGCAGAATTAGTCATTGGATTTTTTGGGGTTGATAAAAATTAAGGAACTTAAGACATGGCGATTAAAGTAGGTATTAACGGATACGGCCGCATCGGACGTAATATTTTACGTGCGCTTTATGAGTCAAATCGTACTGCTGAGATTCAGATCGTTGCTATAAATGATCTAGGTGATGCTGAAACTAATGCCTATCTCACGCGCTATGACACTGCGCATGGAAAATTTGCTGGACAAGTACAGATCGAAGGCGACTCTATGATCGTCAACGGTGATCCTATTCGTGTGCTCGCTCAGCGTGACCCTGCGCAGCTGCCTTGGGGCGAGCTAGGGGTCGATTATGTGCTGGAGTGCACTGGACTTTTTACCAGCAAGGCAAAAGCTAGTGCACATATTCAAGGGGGCGCGAAAAAAGTAATTATTTCTGCTCCCGGTGGCGATGATGTCGATGCTACCGTAGTTTATGGTGTGAATGATCAGGTATTACGGGCTTCGCAGACTGTTATTTCTAATGCCTCTTGCACAACAAATTGCTTGGCACCTGTGGCGCAGGTACTACATGAGAATATTGGAATTGTCAGCGGATTGATGACCACCATTCATGCCTATACTAATGATCAAGTTCTAACTGATGTTTATCATAGCGATTTGCGACGTGCACGTTCTGCCACGATGTCCATGATACCAACCAAAACTGGGGCAGCAGCGGCAGTGGGTTTGGTGTTGCCCGCTCTTAAGGGTAAGTTTGATGGATTTGCAGTACGAGTACCGACGATCAATGTTTCTTTGGTCGATTTAACGTTTACTGCTGCACGCGCTACTACGGTGGCAGAGATTGACGCAATGATGCAGGCTGCCGCAAGCACGAGTCCACTTAAAGGAGTTTTGGCTTATACCGAAGCGCCACTCGTATCTATTGACTACAATCATGATTCACATTCATCAACTTACGATGCCACTCTTACGAAAGTAATTCAGGGTTCATTAGTTAAAGTGTGCGCTTGGTATGATAACGAATGGGGTTTTTCGAATCGCATGCTTGATACCACGCTCGCTTGGTCCAAAGCGCGCTGATTAAGAGGATATTTCTTTAAATATGCTACGTATGTTAGATCTAGATCTGCGTGGTAAGCGGGTGTTAATACGTGAAGATTTTAATGTTCCGATTCATAATGGTGTGGTCGGCACATTGACTCGCTTGCGTGCCACGCTGCCCACGTTGCGAGCCGCACTTTCGCAAGACGCAAAAGTTATTCTGCTATCGCATTTAGGCAGGCCCAAAGAGGGTTTTTTTTCATCCGAGTTTTCACTTGCGCTGGTTGCAAAATCCTTGAGTGAACTCCTAGGGCAGCCAGTGCGTTTGGCTTCAAATTGGTTAGATAGTGTTGAGTGCGCATATGGCGAAGTCGTTCTGTGTGAAAACACGCGCTTTAACGTCGGTGAAAAAGCCAATAATGAAACTCTTGCGCGACGTATGGCGGCTTTGTGTGATGTATTTGTGATGGATGCCTTTGGGGCAGCTCATCGTGCAGAAGCTAGTACACATGGTGTGGCACGTTTTGCACCAATTGCTTGTGCAGGTCCTTTGTTGGTTAGCGAACTCGAATCTCTGCAACGCGGCTTAGCCCGGCCTGCGCTCCCTATGGTAGCTATTGTGGGGGGATCCAAAGTTTCAACGAAGCTTACAGTACTTGAAAA
This sequence comes from Gammaproteobacteria bacterium, assembly GCA_009692285.1. Lineage (GTDB taxonomy): Bacteria > Pseudomonadota > Gammaproteobacteria > Steroidobacterales > Steroidobacteraceae > UBA964. The sequence goes on from SHZO01000003.1 coordinate 13,158, forward strand.
TTTGCTTGAAAAAGTTGATCAACTGATTGTTGGTGGTGGGATTGCGAATACTTTTTTGGCTGCTACAGGCGTACCAATGGGTAAGTCCTTATATGAGCCTGAAATGCTAGAGATGGCGCGTGGATTACTTTCCCTTGCTGAGCAACGCGGTGTACAAATACCTCTACCTACCGATGTTTTGGTTGCGCGCGAATTTTCTTCTAGCGCTGCTGCTACGGTGCGTGATGTGAAGGCCGTTGCGGCAGATGAGCTTATTCTCGATATCGGCCCTAATACTTCTAAGCAATTTGCAGAGATTTTGCAATCTGCTGGCACCATTCTCTGGAACGGTCCTGTTGGCGTATTTGAATTTGACCAATTTGGTGAAGGCACTCGTATCATCGCCGAAGCTGTGGCAATTAGCCCAGCGTTTTCTCTGGCAGGAGGAGGGGAAACACTTGCTGCTATAGAGAAATATCACGTTCAGCAGGGTATTTCTTATATCTCTACTGGTGGCGGAGCTTTTTTGGAATTTATTGAGGGCAAAACGCTGCCTGCTGTGGCGATGCTCGAACAAAGAGCAAGTGAGTTAGTGTCCCTGTGGCCTTAGCTCCGGTGCTGGATTGCTAGCATCGGAGCGCTACTAGCCGCACAATACAGCTATGATTCGACGAACTAAAATTGTAGCTACTCTGGGGCCTGCCACGGACCCTCCCGATGTGCTGTTTCAAATGTGTCGTGCTGGTCTTGATGTGGCTCGCATCAATTTCTCCCATGGCAGCTCTGCAGATCATTTACAGCGGATTCAAGCACTGCGTGCAGCCTCTGCACTTGCAGGTCGCTACGTCGCTATCTTGGGTGATTTATCAGGTCCTAAGATTCGCATCGAGAGCTTTATTGAAGGACGAGTGCAGCTCATTGAGGGGGCTGCCTTCGCCTTAGATACTGTGCTAGATCCAGCTATGGGGACTGTCTCTAGTGTAGGTATCGCATACAAAGAGCTAATCAAAGATGTCGCAGTTGGTGACACGCTATTATTAAACGATGGCTTAATTGTTCTAGAAGTCACCCTCATTCAAGCCACTTGTATTCACACGCGTGTATTAGTCGGAGGAGAGCTCTCAAACCGTAAGGGGGTAAATCGTAAAGGAGGCGGTATCTCAGCACCAGCGCTCACTGATAAAGATCATGAAGATATTATTTTTTCTGCGCAGAATGACGTTGATTATTTGGCGTTATCTTTTGTGCGAAATGGCGATGATGTTCGTCAGGCAAGAGAGCTTTTAAAGAAAGCCGGTTCCAGCGCACGAATCGTGGCAAAGATAGAGCGCCAAGAAGCAGTGACCGAGTTAGCCGGCATCATTGAGGCTTCTGATGTCATTATGGTGGCGCGGGGTGATCTAGGTGTTGAAATGGGTTATGCAGCACTCACAGGACTACAAAAAACAATTATTCAAAATACCCGTCAGCACAACCGTATTGTCATAACTGCGACACAGATGATGGAGTCGATGATCAATAGCCCCGTACCCACACGTGCAGAGGTGAGTGATGTAGCTAACGCAGTCATGGATGGAACTGATGCCGTGATGCTCTCTGCTGAAACGGCTGCTGGTAAATATCCGGTAAAAGCTTTGGAGGCAATGGCTGAGGTTATTCAGGGTGCAGAGACTTATCAATTAGCAAATTACAAGGCGCGCGAACGTACCGATATAACCTTTACACACACTGATCAAGCAATCGCTAATGCGGTGATGTATACCGCCAATCACATGAATGTTCGTGCGATTGTTGCACTGACTGAAACTGGCTCTACTGCTTTATGGATGTCGCGGCTTCGCTCTGATATTCCAATTTATGCTTTCACCCGTCATTCGGATACGCTCCGTCGCGTCACTTTATATCGGGGCGTCTACCCTGTGTCATTTGATTTGTCTTCAGGCGGCGGGCATCCGCTAGAGTTTGATGTGTTCGAAATTTTACTAGATTTAAAATTAGTCAACGAAGGAGATCTATTGATTATCACTAAGGGCGAGCTATCTGGTGTCCAGGGTGGTACAAATTCGATGCGCATTCTCAAAGTGTGGCGCAGCTAATTCAAAAGCTGATGGATCTATGAAGCGTGTACTGCTCTGGATTTCATGTGCAGTTATCTTCTTATTGTTAATTTTTTTAAGTGCGGGTTGGTGGTTTTTGCGTGGGTCGCTGCCACTGCTAGATGGTCAGTTAGCTGTGGGTATTGGCGGACCCAGCGCTGCTGTTACCATTGAACGAGACGTTGCGGGTGCGCCGACGATTACCGGTAAGAATATAGAGGATGTTGCCTACGGGCTAGGTTTTGCACATGCGCAAGATCGTTTTTTCCAAATGGATCTTGCGCGGCGTTTAGCAGCTGGTGAATTAGCAGCTTTGATCGGCGTCTCCGCCGTACCGACGGATAAAAAGTTGCGAGTTTTTCGTTTTCGTGCGGTGGCTCAGCGAGTTGTCTCCGATGCAACGCCTGCCCAACGCAGTTGGATTAAAGCTTATACAAGGGGTGTGAACCGTGGGATGGCTGCGTTGCGTTCGCGACCTTGGGAGTATGGTGTGCTGCGGTTGAAGCCGCAGCCATGGCAAGCGGAAGACTCTATTCTAGTATTGCATTCTATGTGGTATCAGTTGCAATACCAAAATATTATTAGCGAGCAAGCGCGTCGTCAAATAATTTCACGTATCGAGTCGCAGGTTAGTGATGCTTCACTGACTGCAAGCGTGACACAGTTTTTATTTGCGCGCGGAAATGAATGGGACACGCCTAATTTTCAGACTTTATCACAGGCTCATTCTGCTAATGGAGCCGAACCTTTTCAAGCGCCACCTATTCCTTCACCTGCAGTATTTAATTTGCGCAATTTTTCTGTATCGGGTGTTAATCAAGCCGGTACTGTGAATGCCCCAGAACCTGAGTCTGTAAGTAAAGTCGGCAGTAATGCTTGGGTAGTCAGCGGCAGGTATACCGCTAATGGAGCGGCGCTGATTGCTGGTGATATGCATCTAGGTTTGCGCGTGCCGACGGTGTGGTATCGGACACGACTGCGTTTAAACCAATCTAGAATAGATAACCAGGAAGACCAGAGTATGGAGCTTAACGGGGTGACATTGCCCGGTCTGCCCTTCATTGCGGCTGGTAGCAATGGGTATATCGCATGGTCTTTTACTAATAGCTACGGTAATTGGGTTGATGTTAACAGCGTGAGTTGCGATGCCACTCAATTCTCTGCACGACGTGAGCGTATAGAAGTAGCTCATGCGAAGGCCATTGAGATTGAGATCAAAGAATCGTTGTTAGGTACTTTGATAGACACCGGCAGTGATGCATCTAGTGTAGCAAGCACTTGCTGGGTTGTGCGTTGGCTTGCAGTAGAACCTGGCGCGACTAATTTAGTTGCTTTGGAGCTAATGCAAGCCCGTGATGTGGAAGCTGCCTTGAGTATTGCACCTAGCGTAGGTATGCCTCAACAAAATTTTATTGTAGGTGATCGTAGTGGGCATATTGCGTGGAGCATTATTGGACGTATTCCAATCGGTAATCTTGGACCTATGACTCCACGACCAGTCCAATGGCGCCTGTCACAGGAGGTGCCAAAAATCGTAGATCCAGAAGTAGGGCGTATTTGGAGTGCTAATGCCCGCCAGGTTGAAGGTGAATTTGAAGTTGTATTGGGGAATGAGCAGGCGCAAGGCGGCATGTCTTATGATTCTGGTGCTCGTGTGCGACAAATCCGAGATGACTTACTGGGATTGAAGAATCCTGCGACCCCAATGGATATGTTGAACATCCAGTTAGATGATCGAGGTTTATTTTTGACGCGTTGGCAGCGATTATTGCTAGCCACCTTAGATGAGGATGCACTCAAAAACTCGCCGCAACGCATAGAGATGCGTCGTTATGTCAGTGTTTGGGGTGGGCGTGCTGATCCAAACTCGGTTGGGTACAGAATTGTTCGCGAATTTCGAGATAAAACTCGTCAGGCTAGCTGGCAGATGATTACTTCAGCACTAAAAGTAGCTGAAGGCTCGCAGCCTAATTCTCTGTTTGAGGGTTCTCTTTGGCGTTTGGTTACAGAACAACCAATGCATTGGTTGTCACGTGACTATCTTGATTGGCGGGCTTTTATTTTGACTCAGGTAGATCAGCTCGCCGATGAACTAAATAAGAGCTGCGGTAGCTTATCGCGTTGTCGTTGGGGCCAATTCAACACGATGCAAATCCGTCATCCACTATCAGCGGCATTGGGTCCTTTAGGACCTTACTTAGATATGCCTGCACTGGAGTCCTCGGGAGATCACGATATGCCGCGCGTTGTGGGCCCTACCTTTGGCGCATCGGAGCGTTTTGCAGTATCTCCAGGGCATGAAGCCGAAGGTTATTTACAAATTCCAGGCGGCCAAAGTGGTCATCCGCTCTCGCCTTTTTACCGCACAGGGTTCGAGGATTGGATCACTGGTCGAGCACGCCCCTTGTTGCCTAGCGCAACAGTGTATCGTCTGACTTTAAATAGTTCTATTACAAGAGCATCTGAATGATAAAGACCCAACAAGATATTCGTTTTAGCGGTACTGAGAGCTACATTGCAACTACGGATTTAGAAATGGCCGTCAATGCAGCGGTGACTTTAAGCCGCCCATTGCTGATTAAAGGAGAGCCTGGTACCGGTAAAACACAGCTTGCCTTGGAAGTTGCTGGCGCATTCGGCCGCCCAATCTTTGAGTGGCATGTAAAATCAACGGCTAAAGCACAGCAGGGATTATACGAGTACGACGCAGTATCACGTTTACGTGATTCACAATTGGGCGATGCGCGAGTAGCCGACATTAAAAACTACATTATTCGCGGTAAACTTTGGGAAGCTTTTGATTGCAATGTCCGACCGGTATTGTTAATTGATGAAATAGATAAGGCTGACATTGAGTTTCCAAACGATCTGCTGCGCGAATTGGATCGAATGGAGTTTTATGTTTATGAAACACAAGAGCTAATTCGCGCGCTTCATCGCCCCATCATCATTATCACGAGTAATAATGAAAAAGAATTGCCAGATGCATTTCTGCGCCGCTGCTTTTTCCATTACATACGGTTTCCTGATGTAGACACTATGGCTAAAATCGTTGCCGTCCATTACCCGAAGCTGAAGCATGAGCTACTCTCGGAGGCTTTAGGTGCATTTTACAAGATTCGAGAAACCCCGGGATTGAAGAAGAAGCCTTCGACTTCAGAGCTATTGGATTGGATTAAGTTGTTGTTGGCTGAGGATATTCCACCTGAAGCCTTACGCAGTGATGATCCTAAGAAAATAATTCCACCGCTCTACGGAGCGTTGCTGAAAAATGAACAAGATGTGCATTTATTTGAACAGCTCGTATTTCTAAACCGACGCACCCGCTGAGGTTTGTCTACATTAGAAAAGTGCAACTTGATTTATGTTAATACGCTTCTTCTTTGATTTGCGTACTGCTGGTGTGCCGGTATCCTTACCGGAGTTCCTCTCGCTGCTACACGCCTTAGAATTGAGGCTAGCTTTCTGCTCTGCTGAAGATTTTTATTATCTAGCAAGACTTTCCTTGGTTAAAGATGAGCGGTTTTTCGATCGCTTTGATAGGGTTTTTAATGAACACTTTCAAGGCGCGCAGAAAACATTTGAAAATATTTTAGAAAAAGTTCCTCCCGAATGGCTAAAAATTATGGTTGAGCGCTCATTCACAGCAGAGGAAAAGCGCGCGGTAGAATCTTTGGGAAGTTGGGAGAAGTTGTTAGAGACTCTACGTGAGCGCTTAAAAGACCAGCAGGAAATACATCAAGGAGGTAACAAATGGATTGGTACAGGTGGCACTTCACCGTTTGGTTCCGGAGGCTATAACCCAGAAGGGATTCGTATTGGTAACGAAGGGATCAGGCAACGCCGAGCCGCTAAGGTCTGGGAGGCTCGCGAATACCGAAACTTTGATGATCAAATAACGCTTGGCACACGTGGACTTAAACTAGCCTTGCGCCGCCTACGTAAGTTTGCCCGAGAGGGGGTGGCTGAAGAGTTAGATCTGCGCGGTACTATCGATTCCACAGCACGTAATGCTGGCTGGCTTAATCTAAAGTTAGTACCCGAGAGGCGCAATGCGGTTAAAGTCTTGTTGCTGTTGGATGTAGGTGGTTCAATGGAAGATCATGTTCGAGTGTGCGAAGAGTTATTTTCTGCAGCGCATAGTGAATTTAAGCATCTAGAATATTTTTATTTTCATAACTTTGTATATGAAAGTCTCTGGAAAGATAATCGTCGTCGCTTTGCGGAACGTAGTGCTACGCACGAGCTAATGCGCAAATTTAATTCAGATTACCGTGTCATTTTTGTGGGCGATGCCACCATGAGCCCACATGAAATTGTACTGCCAGGTGGTAGCGTGGAGCACTGGAATGATGAATCTGGCAGTGTGTGGATGCAGCGCCTTACCACACACTTTCCGCATCTGGTGTGGCTAAATCCTGAGCCTCGTGACCGTTGGGAGTGGACTCCTTCTGTGCGACTGACTCGAGAGCTAGTCGGAGAGCGGATGTTCCCGTTAAGCCTTGAGGGTTTGGATAGTGCTATGCGCGCGCTGCGCAAACGTTCTAGTTAACTGATTTGCAGGGCCTTCAGATCAGCTAAGACTAACTGCGAATGGCCCTTTGCATTTACATTCTGATAGTGTTTAGCAATGCGGCCTTGGGGGTCAATGATAAATGTTTCTCGACGTGCGAGCTCTATCATGCCCAGAGCCTTGTAGAGTACACCATAGGATTTTGTCATAGTTTTATTGGAGTCAGCCAAAATAGGGAAAGGCAAACTGTGTTCCTCCGCAAAATCTTTATGTGAGGCTACATCATCGACGCTGACGCCTAATATCACAGCTCCAGAGCGGCGAAAGGAAAAGATATCATCTCTAAATTCGCAGGCCTGCGTGGTGCAGCCAGAGGTTCGGTCTTTAGGGTAAAAATATAGCACTAGCCATTTGCCGCGTTGTTCATCCAGTGTTACCCAATCTCCGGTCTGACTTTGTAGCCGGAATTTGGGCGCAGCCGACCCCACACGTAGGGTTTCAGCGTGTGTCAGGGTGGCACTGAATAGAAAAAATGAGGCTATTAGGGTGGCAATAAAACGCATATTAGTGGCCTTTAAGGTAATTTAACTGAGGTATAACCCATTCTAAAGCAACTCACCATAGCTTGCGTGGCTGCGGCATGGCAGCATGCTGATATGAGTTTTCTGCCTGTTTCTTCTACAACATTAAATGCTTCGGGATCAGTGAATGGTCGCGGCAGTCTAGCGCTGATTCTCTCAGGAGGTGGAGCACGAGCTGCCTATCAGGTGGGTGTACTGAAAGCTCTCGCAGAGCTGTTCCCGGGGCCGCGTTCCCCCTTTGACATAATTGTTGGGACTTCAGCTGGTGGTGTCTGTGCTGCGGTACTAGCAGCACATGCCCATGATTGGTCTGCTGGGGTGGCACGTTTAGAGAAGGTTTGGGGTAACTTTAAAATTTCACAGGTCTTTAAGGCTGATAGTGTTTCTATGTTGCGTGCAGGTGCGCAGTGGGCACTTGCTGGACTTTCGGGCGGGAGTATTTTGCCTGCCCCGCGCGCTTTGTTTGATAACTCACCGTTGCGTGCTTTGTTAATTGAACATGTCAATTGGCATCAAGTGCGCGCAAATATTGCCCAGGGCCATTTAAGTGCCTTGGCTTTATCTGCTACCAGTTATGTGGGCGGCCAGCACGATGTTTTCTTTGAAGCAGCCTTGCCGATACCTGGATGGCATGCGCATGGCCGTTCGGGCCGACAGGTAAATTTGGATCTTGAATACTTAATGGCCAGCGCCGCTATGCCGTTGTTATTCCCGCCAGTTAAGCTAGGGCCACACTTCTATGGGGATGGTGCAATGCGTCAATTGGCGCCGCTTTCTCCAGCCATACATTTAGGTGCCGATCGTTTGTTAGTAATCGGTATCAGAAATCACAAAACTATGGATCCTCGGTTGCTCGAGGGCGCTCAAATAACGCCTTCAGCCGGCCAGCTTTTTGGTTTTTTACTCGACACTTTGTTTAGTGATCAAGAGCACGCAGACCTGCAAGAACTCGATCGAGTAAACTCAATGCTCGCTGCCACTAGTCCGCAGGGTGCGCGTACTTTACCCTTTAGATCTATCGCAGCCTTGCAAATTTCACCAAGTAAAAATCCGCAGCAAGTTGCAGCGGGTCATTTAGAGTCTTTGCCGCGTGGGCTAAGAATCTTATTAGCTGTCCTTGGTGCACGTGGCGCGGGAGGCGCTTTACTGGCAAGCTATCTATTATTCGAGCAGACTTATACGCGTGAGCTGATCACCTTGGGGTATCAAGATACAATGGTGCGTAGGCAAGAGTTTGTAGATTTTTGTAAACACTAGCAAGGAGAAAAGCATGGCTAAAGAAATGACTCAGAAAAAGAACGAGAAAAAGAAACCTGCCAAGTCGCTGATGGAAAAGCGCGCAGAAAAACAAGCTAAAAAAGCAGAAAAAAAGCGTTAAACTAAAACTTTAAATTTAGGTGCTTTCCGGCGGGTGTTTGCGGATCGGTAGCCCCGCCGAAATTTTCTGACTCCATAGTGCCGGCCCGATTTGGTGGACTGATGCGCCCTTAATATCTACTGCGACCGTAACCGGCATATCTTTAACTTCAAATTCATAGATTGCTTCCATCCCTAGATCGGCAAAAGCTACTACATGCGATGATTTAATCGCTTTAGATACTAAATATGCTGCGCCACCTACAGCCATTAAGTAAGCAGCTTTGTGTTTGCGAATAGCTTCGATGCCACTCGGCCCACGTTCTGCTTTGCCAATCATGGCTAGCAGACCAGTCTTACTTAGCATCATTTCTGTAAACTCATCCATACGTGTGGCGGTGGTTGGACCTGCGGGACCAACGACTTCATCACGTACGGGATCGACAGGACCCACGTAGTAAATCACGCGATTAGTAAAATCTACGCCAGGCGGTAAGCCTTTTCCGCAGGCAAATAAATCAGCGATACGCTTATGGGCTGCATCGCGTCCCGTAAGCATTTTACCATTCAGTAGTAAGCGGTCACCAGGCTGCCACAAAGCAATTTCATCTGAGGTAAGCGTATCAAGGTTCACCCGCTTGGATTCCGCTGAAGGCTTCCAGTCAATGCGTGGCCAACGATCCAGATCAGGGGGCTCAAGATGGACTGGTCCCGTGCCATCCAATATAAAATGTAAATGCCGTGTTGCCGCACAGTTAGGAATTATTGCAATCGGTTTTGAAGCCGCATGTGTGGGGTACTGTAAGATTTTGACATCTAGTACGGTAGTTAAACCACCAAGACCTTGCGCCCCTATACCTAAGGCGTTTACTTTGTCGTGTAATTCTACACGGAGTTTTTCAATCTGTGTTTCAGGGCCACGAGCTTTAAGTTCGCCCATGTCGATTGGATCCATTAATGATTCTTTGGCCATAAGCATGGCTTTTTCTGCAGAGCCGCCGATACCAATGCCAAGCATACCTGGAGGGCACCAGCCGGCACCCATGGTGGGGACAGTTTTTAGGACCCAATCAACGATGGAGTCTGCAGGATTCAGCATCGCAAATTTGGCTTTATTCTCAGAGCCGCCCCCTTTGGCAGAAACTCTAATATCCAGCTTATCGCCAGGTACGATTTGGGTATGGATTACAGCGGGGGTATTATCGAGCGTGTTCTTACGAGTGAATGCAGGGTCTGCGACAATAGATGGTCGTAAGGTGTTTTCTGGGTTTAGATAAGCACGGCGTACCCCTTCATTAATCATCTCCTCAAGACTCAGTTTAGAATTCCAGCGCAGATTCATACCCACTTTAACAAAGAATACTACGATACCAGTGTCTTGGCAGATAGGACGATGACCTTCAGCGCACAAACGAGAATTGGTTAAAATTTGCGCAATCGCATCTTTGGCTGCAGGAGACTCTTCGAGTTCATATGCGCGTCCTAAAGCTTCTATATAATCAGGCGGATGGTAGTACGAAATATATTGCAGCGCATCTGCAACGCTATCGATCAAATCCTTCTCTTGAATAACGCCCATGTTCTGTTCTGATGAATATAGATACAATGTACTTTACATTAAAAATACTTTTTAATACTAATTGTCAGCAAATCGATAGAATGAACTCCCGACGAGTGACCGAATTGTCGGGTCCCTATTACGCAAATAATCTACGAGTTAAGGGCTGGCTGAGACCTCCAGCTTGCTTATTAAGTCTGAGGGTGTGTGGGATCTATCCAAAGAACCAATTCGGGTTTTTCTACCGGCTCTATCTCTAAGTTTACCGCCACTGCTTGGCCGTCGCTTCGGCACAGCACGCATTCTAAAATGTTGGTAATGCTAGCATTTATTTCTTGATGCGGAACATACGGCGGTACATAAATGAAGTCTCCGGGGCCCGCTTCTGCGGTGAATTCCAATTTTTCACCCCAACGCATGCGGGCCTGTCCTTTTACTACATAAATTACGCTTTCTAAGGCGCCGTGGTGATGGACTCCTGTTTTGGCGTTGGCCTGAATCGTGACGGTACCGACCCAAAGTTTTTTAGCACCCACTCGTGCAAAGTCAATAGCTACTTTTCGATCCATGCCAAGCGTAGAGGGTACATTGCCGTCGAGTTGACTCCCTGAAACTACACGTACACCATCGTGTTTCCAAGCTGCTGAGTGAGATTGATTTGTGTTGAGAGGCTGTGATTGGTTTTCAGATTTGAAGTGATTCATATCGTAATTTCTTCAATTAGTATGTGTTCAATAGTGAAGCTCAATTTACAATCTTTACGCACTATATTTGAGATAAGTGGTCTTTGCTATACCTGCCAGCATTGGGAATCATCTAAGCAGTATGCGGTAAGGGCGCCGCCCCATACACAGCCGGTATCTAAGCCTAATAGATTGGTTCGTTCAAGCAGCCCAAGGCTCGACCAATGACCAAATACAAGACGCAAATCGCTGCTTTTACGATGGGGTATTTCAAACCACGGGTATAAGCCTGGCGCCTGTGTTCCGGGCATACCTTTTTCTTTAAAATCAATGAGACCGTCAGTGCGGCAGTAGCGCAACCGAGTCATTGCGTTGATGACGAGGCGAAAGCGCTCTAGTCCCTGCAGCGCATCGTGCCACTGATCAGGCTTGTTGCCATGGAGGCCAGTCAATAATTCTCGGGGCCGTTCACGTAATTCCGTGGCAACTTCGGCGGCTAGCTGTAGAATTTCCTCCTTTGACCATTGTGGCACTACCCCTGCATGGACCATCAGCTCGCCGTGCTTCAAGTCATAGTGTACTAAGGGTTGCTGGCGTAGCCAATCGAGCAGGCTGTCACGATCCGGCGCGCTAAAAATATCCTGTAAGGTATCCCCATGCCGTTTTTTGAGAGAGTTTTCACTATAGGCTAGGGCGAGTAAGTGCAGGTCATGATTACCCAACACAATCTTTGCATTTGCTCCTAGGGCACGAATAAAGCGTAGCACACCAAGAGATTCTGGACCGCGGTTAACTAGATCGCCGACAAACCATAGCTCGTCACAGTCGCTTGAAAACGCACATTTTTTTAGTAGTGTCTTTAATTCTTTTAGGCAACCTTGCAGATCGCCTATTGCGATACGGCTCATGTCAGTGGAGCACACCGGGCACTGCAAGACGGAATGCTGCAATCGGCGCATCAAAGTTAACGCCGTCATCAGCGCGCATTTGGTACTCCCCCTGCATAGAACCTACAGGAGTTTCAATGACAGCGCCACTGGAATAGCGAAAGGCGTGTCCAGGTTCTAAATAAGGTTGCTCACCCACTACCCCCGGGCCGCGGACTTCTTGTGTTTTACCGTTGCTATCTGTGATGAGCCAGTGGCGATTGAGTAAGCGCGCCGCAATGCTACCTTCATTACGAATCGTGATCGTGTAAACGAATACATAACGATTTTCTTGAGGCGCAGATTGTGCCGCTAAAAAAGAGGTTTCGATCGCGACGCTGATGTTATGTTTATTGGTCATGGTAGAGTCTGCGCAAGTATGCCAAAGTCTTGGGGTGATAGGGTTTCCGGGCGCACACCAGGGTCAATACCGCAAGCTTCAATGGCGGCGGCATCAAGGTAGGAGCGTAGTCCATTACGTAAGGTTTTACGTCGCTGTGAAAAAGCAGCTGCTACGACTTTAGCAAAGCGCGCATCGACAGCAAAAGCTGGTGTTGCGCGGACGGTTAAACGGGCCACGGCTGACCACACCTTAGGTGGCGGACTGAAAGCATCAGGGCTCACATCAAAGAGATGTTCAGCTTGTACCCACGGAGCGAGCATCACCGTCAATCGCCCATATTCATGACTGCCTGGAGAGGCGCAAATTCTCCCGATAACTTCACGTTGCAGCATGATGTGTAAATCCGCGATTGCAGAAGGGGTGCTCAAGAGATGGAATAGCAGAGGCGTAGATACGTTGTAGGGTAAATTTCCGAGCACTCGGAGGCGCTTACCATGGAGTGTACTCAAGCTTAAAAAATTAAATTTCAGCGCATCGGCGACATGCATTGTTAAGCCTTGGGCACCATATATGCGCTGCAGTCCTGCCGCTAGATCACGGTCAATTTCTATGGCATCAAGTTGCCCACAGGCTGCAAGCAGTGGCGCTGTAAGCGCACCACGACCTGGTCCAATCTCTACTAAAGGTTCGCCAGTTTTTGGATTAATGGCGTCCAGAATATTCTGAATTGCACGCGCATCATGAAGAAAATGTTGGCCAAAACGTTTGCGGGCAAAGACCATGATGCACTTAATTAGTTGCGCGCTGGCGATGAATTAGTTTAATGGCAAGCTCAACTGCAGCTGCCAAGCTACCGCAGTCAGCGCGGCCTGTACCGGCTAGATTGAGTGCAGTACCGTGATCCACTGATGTGCGGATTAGCGGTAAGCCTAAAGTGACATTTACCGCATGGCCGAAACCTGCGTGCTTGAGAACTGGAAGACCCTGATCGTGATACATCGCTAATATGGCATCGGCGCGTGCTAGTTCGCGGGGAATAAAAGCAGTATCAGCGGGTATGGGACCAAATGCATTAATCCCCTGCGCTTGTGCGAGTGCAATGGCTGGACTAATAATATTGATCTCTTCATCGCCGAGCTGCCCGTTTTCACCGGCATGCGGGTTTAAACCACATACAAGAATGCGTGGTGCACTGATACCAAATTTATTTTTTAGGTCATGATGCATTACATTCAGAGTAGCTAATAAATTTCCTATAGATAGTGCTGATGGGACAGCGCGTAGAGGTAGATGAGTCGTCGCTAGTGCAATGCGAAGTTGATCCGCAACTAACAGCATCACTGGGTGCGCGCTGTGAGTCGCTGCAGCAAAATACTCGGTGTGACCTTTAAAGGGCACGCCAGATTCTATGATAATATTTTTTTGTAAAGGCGCCGTGACGATGGCTGCGAATTGCCTATTTGCTACACCTTCCAGGGCCGCATTTAAAAGATCCAATACATAGGGTACATTGACAACCGCAATTTGGCCGGCTTCAGATCGTTCTCTTAGAGCATGATGCTGTATTAGTGCAGGAGGCTTGAGGCCGATTACCTGTGCTCTGGTGGTCAGCAGATCTCGATCACCTAAGCAAATTAGCTCACATTCAAAGGAATGATGAGCGAGCAATTGTGCGCAAAGCTCCGGCCCAATACCGGCAGGCTCACCGGATGTTAGAGCGATTCGTGGCCAATCAACCTTTAATTTCGACATACGCCTCGTCACGCAGACGGCGCAGCCAGAGCTCTGTTTCTTCGTCTGATTTACTCTCGCGTAATTGCACAAAGCCGCGTTGGCGACGCATTTCGTCCGAGTTATCTATTTTTCTACGACCCAACAGTTGGATGATGTGCCAACCATATTGAGAGCGGAAGGGTTGACTGAGTTCGTTTTCAGCAAGCGTATTCATAACTTTATCAAACTCTGGGACAAAGGTGCCCGGTGAAGTCCAACCGAGATCCCCGCCCTCAGCGGCAGAACCAGGGTCTTCAGAGAGAGTCTTAGCGAGACCTGCAAATTCTTCCCCTTTGGAAATGCGTTCACGTACCGCAGTCAGACGTTGCTCCACTGTGGCGTCATCTTGGATTTCACTAGTCTTAAGAAGAATATGACGCGCATGGCTTTGCTCAATAATTGTAGCTTGATCAGCACCTCGAATTTCATTCAATCGTACGATGTGATAACCCGATGGCGTACGCAACGGTTCACTAACTTCACCGGCTTTAAGTTTGATTACTAGATCTGCCAATACAGTTGGAATTTCGGGACCTTTTCGCCAGCCCAAGGCCCCGCCTTCAAGCGCGGTTTGGCTATTGGAATATGCGACAGCCAATTTTGCAAAGTCTTCACCTTGATGAGCACGTAAACTAACATCTTGCGCACGTCGAGCGGCTTCATCTAATTGTTGTGGACTCGCTTCTTGAGGTACAGCAACTAAAATATGCGATAGGTTATATTCATTAAGTTCAGAGGGGCGGCTCTTTTGCTTTTCTAAAAACTGCTCAAGTTCGCGAGGTGAAATATTAATACGTTGAATGACATCACGCTGTCGTAATACTTGTAGCGTCATTTCACGGCGTACGGTTTCCCGGTACTCGGAATAGTTAACACCTTGTTGGCTTAAAGTGTTCGGTAAATCTTTAAGAGAAATATTGTTGCGTGTTGCGATATCAGATAGTGCTTGATTTAGATTCTCGTCATTAATACTAATTCCGCCACGTTTGGCTTTCTGCATCTGAATTTCTTGCAAGACTAAGCGCTCTATCACCTGTTGATGGAGTACTACTGTGGGTGGAAGTTCCAGCCCCTGCTGTTTCATACGTTGCATGATGATGTTGGATTGTTCTTCTAGTTCGCTTTGCAATACGACGCCATCGTTAACTATGGCTGCTACACGATCGAGAAGTTTGCCGCGATCCGAGAGCGAAGGTGGTGCTGCCCATAGGGTAGGTCCGCAAAGCAAGGCAAATAGTGGAAGAAATGGGGCAGATGACTTCATGTGTAAAGTTCCGAAAACAATTGAAAGTCAGCGTTTTATGCTGTCTGAGGAGTATCCACGAATTGCTTGTTCGAAGAAAGTATCAGCAGAGCTTCCGACACTGGCAAGCCCATTAAGTTCTAATTGTAGGTAAATGCCCGTATCACGCTCGCCCGTACGGTTGGAGATAAAGTGGCGACCCACCAACCGCACACGCCAACAGCAGGCTTTGTACTCCAAGCCGGTAAAGCTCTCTAGGGCCGTCTTCTCTTGTAAATCATAGACTGTTCGACCAAAAGCATTCCACCGCGCATTTATCGGCCACGCTCCTGAGAGTTCAGCTTGTTCAATGCGCTCGCGCTGAAAACGATAAGCCAGATTAAGCGCTCGTTCGCTGTCTGGCCGGTAACGTAGCCGCACTTGGCTGCGTTCTTGTTTGGCTATCTGTGGGTTCCACTGCAGGCCGAGGCTTACGTCCCAGTGGCTCCACGCTGTGACACCCAGTTGCGCTACGAGATCAGATTGATGCCCTTTGGCACTCACTTCCTGTGGTAGGCGCACTTGCGGTGTTTGAAAATAAAAAATTTTACCTAAAGTTGCGGAGAGCAATCGGCGTCCGCCGATAGAATCGAAGATTTGGGAGGTAAAGCCTAAACTGGCTTGGTTAGCATCGGCAACACGGTCAGCACCTACATAGCTAGTACTACGAAAGAGCTGTACAAAATCTAAATCAGGCACCGCAGTGTCAAATATTGGAAGTTTATTTTGATCTCTATATGGCGTCCAAAGATAAAGTAGACGTGGCTCTAGCGTAATGCGTTTAAGGCCGCCTAAATTAGCAGTTCGCTCCAGCAGAGCGCCTGCATCAAAGGCGCCTGCCGGCAGCGAGCGGGTAGGCGTCTGTTCAGCGCCAGGGGCCGTTTGTGCAAGTGCATAGCGCGTAAGGCGCCAACTAGTAGTGGGGCGTAAATAATAACCAGCTTGACTAAAATCTAGAGACAGTGTCGGTTTTGCGTCAAACCGCCAGCCTTTCACGCCAGCATCGCGATCAAAGTTTACTAGCTCGGTTTCAATGCCGTAACTTAATCGCATAGGATTTGATGCATTTTCATTGGCAAGATTTACTAGTCCACTAGCTTTTAGACTAGGTAACCTAGAATAGGGACGATCTAGAGCCTCAAGATTTTTGTCAATAATTTGAAAATGCTCTATGTCTCCACGTAATCGCCAAATTTCATCGCGATAAGTGAGTTGTGCCACACGCTGTAAAAATACGGTGCTAGCTCCATATTGACTATTAGAGAAGTCTTCAAAGTAATCGGAGTCACTTACGCTTTGTGCATTTAAATCTAACCGCCATCCTGAAGGTAGTTCACTACGATGATTAAAGCGTAGCCAATTACGATTACTCTGGGTTTGAGAATCAGATTGTAAGAAATCTAGTCTCACACTGCCTTTATGCTTGTCTGTCAAATAGCGTAATTCGCCGTCTAAATTTACCCCCCGCTCATGGTACTGCGTGGGTTGTAACAATAAGTCGTAATTAGGAGCGAGGTTTAAATAGTAGGGTAGGGTAAGTTGCCATCCGCTGCGTGTGGTGTGCCCAAAACCCGGAAATAAAAAACCGCTTTTGCGCTGTGTTCCAAGTGGAAAAGAAATATACGGCAGATAAAGAATTGGCACACCCAGAAATTCAACGGTAGCATCACGGCCATTGCCTTGTTGGGTGCGAGTGTCTAGATCCAGCGTACTGGCGCGAAGGCGCCAATCTGGATTGGTAGCCGCGCAGGTGCTAAACCAGACCTTTGAGAGCAGCAGATGACCTTGGGTATTCAGTGATATTTGGTTGGCTGCACCGCGCGCAGGGCGCTCAGGCAGCTCAAATTCCGCTTCGCTAAAAGATCCTCCGCTTATTGAGTCGTAACGACCACTACTAGCGTGAAGGCGCACTACTGGATCTTGGTAATTTACGGCGCCGTCTAATTTGAAGGTACGCGTGCTTTCATCGTACTGCACATCCTTAGCGCTTAGTTGCCGATCCCCATGAGTTAAATTAACGTTACCGTTCAGGGTGGCGTTGCCATTTAAGTTGAGCACGCCAGAATTACTGCTAATACTAAAGGGTTTCTCAGCTCCAGCGATCTCACTGCTCCGAGTGGTGCTCGGGGGCATAGTCGCAGGTGGGTTGATCGAGGGCGCGGTGCATTGTGGAACTGGCAGAGTTACTAATTGAGGGGGTGATATTAAGACGCTTGGGGGACTAAGCCCCTCAGCCTCGACGGTCAGCGCTAGCAATATCCATAGGATTGTGTGCAGCAATCTGCGCAGAGTAACGGAATAGTGGCGAAGTAATCTCAACATGTCTTAAGACATTATAATGGTGGCTTCTTCCTGCGCCGCTTGGATTTAATGTTAGCCCCTGATTTGCGTCTTGAAATGCTCAGCCGTTGGGTCATGGATGACTTGGGTCACCCGGATGCAAGGCTGAGTGTTGCCTCAGCGGATGCCAGTTTTCGGCGATATTTCCGCGCACAATTTCAGGATAGTTCAAGTCTAATAGTCATGGATGCGCCACCAGATCACGAGAATTTGGGGCCTTACCTGCAAGTAACTCAGTTGCTTACCGAGATCGGCGTGCATGTGCCCCAGATTCATGCCGTAGATCGTTTGCGGGGCTTTCTCTTAATTGAGGATCTGGGTGTGACACAGTATCTAGAACAACTCCGTTTACCCGGGCGGGCTTCCAAGCTGTATGACTCCGCGCTGGCGTCTATCTATCAGATACAGACACGTGGCTTGATGCTCAAATCTGAATTACTTTCTTATGATGCGGCGGTGTTGCAGCGCGAACTAAGCCTAATGCCGGAATGGTTTTGTGCGCGACATTTAGGTGTTCACTTCACCGCTGAAGAATCACAGTTATGGGAGGCTAGTTGCCAGTTTTTAATTGCAGAATGCATTGCGCAACCCATGGTTTTTGTCCACCGTGATTATCATTCGCGTAATCTCATGGTGCTAACTGCAGGCGGGCCTGGAGTTATCGATTTTCAAGATGCGGTTGCAGGTCCGGTGGGCTATGACCTTGTTTCATTACTCAAAGATTGTTATATCGCATGGCCACGTTTACAAGTTGAGCAATGGTTAAGCCAGTATCGTTCACAGTTGCAGCGCACAGGTTTTACACAACTCTGTGGTAATAGCGAATTAGAATTTTTGCGATGGTTTGATTTTTCTGGTTTGCAAAGGCATTTAAAGGTCTTAGGTATCTTTGCTCGTTTATGGTGGCGTGATGGCAAGATAAGTTATCTTAAGGATTTGCAGCAGACGCTTGATTATGTGCTTGACACGGCCGCACGTTACCCAGAGCTGCGTGATTTCCAAATTTTTTGCAAGCGTCGTATGTTGCCGTCTCTGGGTGCTGCCAATGTGATGGCACGTACGTCAGTTATTGCAACCGAAGATCAGAGTGTGCAACGGCGATGAAAGCGATGATTTTGGCAGCTGGGCGTGGAGAACGGATGCGGCCACTCACCGATGATTGCCCTAAGCCTTTATTGCAAGTGGGAGGACGTAGTCTGCTTGAATGGCATTTGATTGCGCTGGCGCGTGCAGGTTTTCGACAGGTGATTATTAATTATGCTTGGCAGGGCGCTAAAATTCCTGCAGCCTTGGGCGATGGCGCACGTTACGGACTCGCATTGCACTACAGCGATGAAGGAGATCAACCGTTAGAGACTGCTGGGGGTATTTTTAAAGTTTTATCTTTTTTTGAAGGGGAAAATTTCGTAGTAATTAATGGGGATATTTGGACAGATTTTAATTTTAAGAATTTGCCAAATCTAGATGCACATGCAAAAGCAGCTTTAATTTTAGTACCCAATCCTCCTCAGCATCCACAGGGTGATTTTGTGCTGCAGCACTTGCTTAATGCGCAAGGTGAGGCAATAGCTAATGTAGTTACAGAACAGCAGGGCTCGCCGCGATACACTTTTTCAGGTATCGCTGTATACAACAAAAATTTTTTTACAGATTGTAAGGCCGGCAAATTTCCATTAAGCCCTTTATTACAGGCGGCAGCGTACTCAGGAAATGTACGTGGGCAATTATATCAGGGCTTATGGCATGATATTGGCACCCCTGAGCGATTAAAAGAACTCGATTTACGTTTGGCTGGCGGAGCAATAAGTTAAATTTTCAAGGTAGAAGGCGTAAACTTAATTTATGACTACTCGGAAAAACACGTTAGCAGAGCAAAAACTTGCCGATATAAAAGTAGTACAAGTAAATTTGCCTGCGCGCCGGAGTGGCGAAAAGTACACCACTCCTCAAGGATTTAGTGCGATTTGTGACGGCATTAAATCTACTAACAATATTGCCGAGCGTCTTTTAGGCGGCAAGCCACCATGGCTCAAGGCACCGTTGGCGACGGGTAAAGACTACGAGCTCGTGCGCCGTACGGTAAGGGAACATAGTTTAGCCACAGTGTGTGAGGAAGCTAAATGCCCGAACATTGGCGAGTGTTGGAATGCGGGCACAGCCACCATTATGCTCATGGGTGCAGTGTGCACGCGCGCATGCCGTTTTTGTGCTGTGGACACAGGCAATCCTAAAGGGTGGCTCGATGATCAGGAACCACAAAACACAGCTCGTACTGTGGAGTTAATGAAGTTAAGGTATGTGGTGCTGACCTCTGTTAATAGGGATGATTTATTTGATGGCGGCGCGGCACATTTTGCCGCAGTTATTCGTGCGATTAAAAAATTAATGCCTCATACAGCTGTTGAAGCGCTTACACCTGATTTCCAGGGTGTGCTAACTGATATTGAAACTGTAGTGGATTCAGCTCTCCAAGTTTTCGCACAAAATGTTGAAACTGTACGGAGATTAACCCACCCCGTTCGCGATCCACGCGCAGGTTATGCCCAGACATTGAAGGTTCTTGCTCATGCAAAAAAATATCGCCCAAGTGTGCTCACTAAAACTAGTTTGATGTTGGGTTTAGGTGAAACAGACGCTGAGATTTTAGAGACTATGGATGATCTGCGTGCTTCTAATGTTGATCTTCTTACCTTAGGCCAATATTTGCAGCCTACGGCGCATCATCTACCTGTGGCCCGTTTTATCACGCCAGAGCAATTTGATCTTTGGCGTAGCGCCGCGCTCTCACGTGGTTTTAGAGAATGTGTATCTGGTCCCTTAGTGCGCTCAAGTTATCGCGCCGAGCAGGCACTTGTGGGGAATAATGCTGGCCTTGATAACAGTAAGCTGCAAGTGTTCGGGCTTCAAGAGTGAGCACTATGCCGCTTCTGCGGCACTTAGGACGTTTGCCCTATGTAGCAACTTGGCGTGCTATGCAAGAGTTCACTGATAAGCGCGGCCCAGACACACCAGATGAAATCTGGTTGCTCGAGCATGATTCAGTATTCACGTTGGGTATGAACGCTGATGCAAAGCATGTGATAGCCACAACGGACATTCCTGTTGTGCGCGTAGATCGCGGCGGACAGGTTACCTACCATGGGCCCGGACAGTTACTGGTCTACGCCTTAATAGATTTACGTCGTGCAGGCTTGGGTGTCCGTGATCTAGTCACCGCTTTAGAGCGCGCCGTAGTTAACTATGCTGCTCGTTACCATATCACGGCCCTTTGCCAGCAGAATGCGCCTGGTGTTTATGTGGCGAATGCTAAATTAGCAAGCGTGGGCATTCGTGTACGACGTGGTGCGAGTTATCATGGTTTGTCTTTGAATGTAAATATGGATCTTGAGCCCTTTCAGCTAATAAACCCCTGTGGTTATGCTGGGCTTCCCGTGACGCACTTGGCGATGTTGGGTGGACCAACTGATCTTGTGCAAGTAGCGGATGGATGTGCGTCTGAACTGCTCTATCTGCTTTCTTGAAGGAGAAAATGTGTGCCTAAGCCTGAAGAATTAGATCTCGTACGCCGTTTGCTAACCTATATTGGCGAGAATCCAGATCGCGAAGGGCTGAAAGAAACGCCGGCGCGGTTTTTAAAAGCTTGGGGCGAATACACACGAGGCTACCATGAGAAGCCAGAGGATATCTTAAAGTCTTTCACAGATGGTGCACAAAGTGTTGATGAGATGGTCATAGTGCGCGATATCCCAGTTTATTCATTGTGTGAACATCATCTTGCTCCTTTCTTTGGTAAGGCTTATGTTGGGTATGTTCCAGAAAGACGTATTCTGGGTCTTTCAAAAATTTCACGATTAGTTGAAGTTTTTGCGCGCCGTTTGCAAGTACAAGAGCGTTTAACAAATCAAATAGCAGATGCTTTAGATACTAACTTACAGCCTCTGGGTGTGGCTGTAGTTATAGAGTGTCGTCATATGTGCATGGAGTCACGCGGTGTTCGTCATATAGGAACATCTACAGTTACTTCTGCGTTGCGTGGGTCGATAAAAAATAGTCCAGATACACGCCGCGAGTTCTTATCTCTTATTGGCCGCTAAAGGGGCGCTCTTAAATTACCATCAATACGCCTTCGGCGTCGACGAGCGCATTAACTAATGAGGTGACCTGCTCTCGACTGTCTGCAACGATATGGTAAGTCAGCGCTGTAAAATTAGCTGCCTTACTGCTGCGTTCCATAATTTGTTCATCTTTCAAGTTCGGACAATGTTGGCGGACGATCGCATCAATACAAGGACGTAAATCTGTGCTTGTACGTGCAACTACCTTGATCGGATAGTCAGTTGGAAATTGAAGAAGACTCTCCACAGGTGGGTTACTTACCACGGTTTTGCTGCTAGTTCTGTGCGTAAATCAATAAAACCTTGCCACATTTTGTGAAATAGTGGCCCGGCTTTGCCAGCGCTAATACACTCTCCATCTAACAGAGTGACTGCCGAGATATCACGCGTGGCTGAGGCGAGCCAGATTTCATCGGCTTGGCGTAGTTGTGACTCAGTGACTGGAAGTACTTGACGCGGAATGTGTAGTCGGTCTGCAATTTCTTCAACTACGCTGCGGGTAGTTCCTGGCAGGATTTTATTTGACTCCGGTGGGGTGATTAAGACACCATCTTTTATTATGTGTACCGTTGAGGTACTGGCTTCTGTTAGGAAGCCATCACGCAATAAAATTGTTTCCTGAGCTTGTGCATCGATTGCCAATTGCCGCAACAAAACATTTGGCAGTAATGAGATAGATTTAATATCGCAACGTGACCACCGAGTGTCTTGCGTTGTGATACAAGCTAAGCCTTGAGCTATTTGTACTGTGCTGGGTCGTGGTAGCGGCGCACAAAAAGCGAAGACTGTAGGTTCAATTGCCGGTAGTGGGGCATGATTACGACCATATTCGGCGCCGCGTGACACTTGTAAATATATATATAAATCTCCACCGCCATTGCGATGAATTAGCTCTTGGATTAGTGTCTTCCAAATATGGCGTGTGTACGGATCACGTAGTCTGATTGCAGTGAGACTGCGCTCGAGTCGGTCAAAATGCTGTGAAAATCTAAAAGGCCGCGATTCAAAGACGGGTATTACTTCATAGGCGCCATCACCATAGAGAAAGCCACGATCTAAAGGGGAAATACGTGCTTCGCGTAGAGGTGGCCATTGACCATTGAGAAAGCTAACTGGTAATGGTTCAGCCATGGCTTTACTTTAGCGCAACCAAAGCGCCAAGGTATCCATAACATTATGTGCCAGATTACCTTCTGATACAGTTTCAGCGGCAATTAATGGAACCCGTGCCACCACTACCTTGCCGTTGCGTACAACAGCTTCTCCGACACGCTTACCGACAACCATTGGGGCAACTAGGGGCTCAGTAAGGGTGGTAGTCATACGCAAATTAGTACCCTCACCGCGCGCCACTAGCGCTACGATATCCCGTCCTGGTGTGACGCCAATGAATTCTCTCTCGCCTTTGTAAAGCCGGGGTTTGAGGATGATTTCTCCCTGTTTCCGCAGCACCGATGATTCATAGAAATTGAAACCAAAATTTAGTAAAGTTGCGCTGCTATCTTCACGCTCACCTACAGAAGTTGCGCCAAAGATGGTGGTAATTAAACGCATACCTTTCCGTTGTGCAGAACTAGCCAAGCAATAACCAGCGCTGTCATGGTGTCCAGTTTTTATACCATCGACACTCGCATCACGTGTCAGTAATCCGTTTCTATTCTGCTGAGTAATACCACCCCAGACAAATTCTCGTAGTGAATGCCATTTGTAAAACTCTGGAAAATCTCTGATTAGAGCACGCGATAGCAGAGCTACATCACGAGCGGTGGTGTAGTGATTGGACTCTGGTAAACCCGTGGCATTCGTAAAGTGTGTGCCAGTCATCCCAAGGCGTTTAGCTTGATCGTTCATTAACTGGGCAAAGCCTGCTTCAGAATTACCAATGCGTTCGGCAAGCGCAATAGCAGCATCGTTGCCAGATTGCACAATCATGCCTTTGAGCAATGCTTCAAGTGGTACAGCTGTCCCAACTTGAACAAAAGTTCGTGATCCCTCAGAGCGCCAAGCGCGTTCACTGATTGTGATTGAGTCGGTTAGGGTCAGATGCTTGGCTGCTAGCTCTTGGAATACGATATAGGCTGTCATCACCTTGGTAATACTCGCTGGTTCCACCCGCAAATCCGGTTTCCTTTCTGCCAGTACGATCCCACTGGCGTAGTCCATAAGAATATAAGTGTGGCCGGCAACTTCTGGTGGCTGAGGTGCAGCCTGTAAATTTTTAGGTGTCAATAGAAGAACGATTGAAACGATAACAGTAGTGAATGGGATAAAACTTAAAGGCAATCGATGTAACACAGCGAACACAGGTAAACTCCAGAATAAATGATGCTGCTATTGTAAGCTCTCGACGCTGACCTGCGCCTTGTTAATGCCTATAAGTTGTAGTCGCAGCAGCATGTCATCTAGCTCTAGGGGCCCCTCGAGAGGCCCCAATATAACGCGAAATAAGATGTTACCTGCGCTGCGTAGTTCCCTGAGCCTTGAATTGCTAATACCTGCTGCTTTTAATCTAGAAACTAAAGATTCTGCGTTGCTGAGAGCGCTAAAAGATCCAACTTGCAAATAGCGTACGCTGTGTTCACGAACCAAATTCTCAGTGGCAACAGCGGTGGGCGCAGTTGGTGAGGAAAATTCTGTGGGAGGAATGATGGGCGGAGGCGGTGCATCGGTGCCTGCTTGCAGCACCTGCAATTCTACTTGTGCGGTCCCTGTACGAGTTATGTCTAGCTTCCAGGCGGCGGTGTAGGACAGGTCCACGATGCGCCCTTCTACAAACGGGCCGCGATCATTGATGCGTACCACGACAGAGCGACCGTTTTTAAGATTGGTAATTCGTGCATAAGTTGGGATCGGCAACGTCTTATGAGCCGCTGTCATAGCATACATATCGTACGGCTCTCCACTAGAAGTGCGTTCAGCATGGAATCCCGGGCCATACCAAGAGGCTATCCCACGCTCTACATATCCGTTCGCACTTATTAGTACACGGTAGTGTTGGCCAAAGATCACGTAGCTCTCAGGGTTGCCATAGCGGCCACGCGACTCTTTGCGTGGAATAGCATCAGGAATATTAGCGATATCTTTGGGTACTTTTGGGAGGCCTGTCGGTAGCTTGGCTATATTCTTGGGTATAAGGCTTAGTACACTACATCCTGAAACCATAAATACTACTACCAAAAAAAGAACCGATAAACGGCATAACTTTATGAGATACATCTTAAGGTTGCATTGTGATTTGCTTCTGAATTTCAGTGGCTATATCGTGCACTGCCATAGCATAAAGAATGCTGCGATTATATCGGGTAATGACCTTAAAGTTATGAAAACCAATTCGTATATTTGGTGTGTCATGCAGTTCTGCAGGCAATAAAATTACAGCTGTTTCAGCAGGTATCATAGATTCAAAAATAATTTTTCTCTCACGTAAGCTAGCAGCTGTGTTATTCAAATCTAGATTCTTGCGTTCTAAACTTTCCATGATAGCAGGCAATGCTTCTGGCGCTGCACTGGCTTCAGTTAACACTAAACCGCCTCTTATCCAGCCGTTACCAAGAAAATAATTCGAAACGCTTGTAATAATATCATCCCAGTTATTAAATAAGTCACGTTTACCATCACCATCTCCATCTAAAGCGTAGCGCCGGTAACTTGAAGGCATGAACTGTGGGGCACCCATCGCTCCGGCATAGGAGCCTAATACATCGGATAAATTGAAATTTTCTTCTTTAGACAACATCAAAAAATTTTCTAGCTCACTCTTAAAGAAATTACTGCGCGGAGGATAATTGAATCCCAATGTCATCAGTGCATCAAGGACATGCCAAGTACCTTTATTGCGACCATAGGAAGTTTCTATCCCAATAATTGCTACCACATAGGCTGGGTCGACACCGTATTTTTCATAAACACTATCAAGCTTTATGCGGTGCTGCTTCCAGAACTTAACGCCCTCTGAAATTCTCTCGTTAGTGACTAATTTGTCATGATATTGCCACCAGGGCATCACACTCTCAGCGGGGCGCGTCATCAATTGAATAATGCGTGGTTCCGGTTTGGCTTGCGCCAGCGTTGCCATGATTTCTTCTGCGCGCAGATGATGTCGTTGTGCGATCTCAGTGATGAAGCTATAAATATCTGCGCGATTTAGATCAAAATTACTGACTAATTCAGGATTATTCAGCTCGGAGTTAGCAGGCTCTGTGGATGGAATAGGGACTTGCGCTAGTGCAGCTGAGATAGATACGGTAATTATCGTTATAAAACGAATGAAATGTAAATTCATTAGAGATTTGATTTTTGGTGAAAATGCAAAGACATTAGTATACCAAAGCTTGCTAGCATGGTCACCGCGGCGGTACCACCATAACTCACTAGTGGCAAGGGCACTCCCACTACTGGTAGCACTCCAATGACCATGCCTACATTAATAAATACATAAAAGAAAAACATTATTGCCACGCTACTAGAGAATAAGCATGCAAAGGTATCGCGCATTTGTGTAGCTAAATACAAAGTACGGAGCACGACCAAAAGATATAGTGACATTAAAATTATAGCGCCAAATAATCCTAGCTCTTCTCCCACCACAGCAAATATAAAGTCCGTAGAGCGTTCTGGCAGGAATGCCAGTTGTCCTTGCGCTCCATGCATGTAGCCTTTGCCAAATACCCCGCCAGAACCAATGGCAATAACAGATTGGATAATGTGATAGCCCGACCCTAGGGGATCAGAATCGGGATTTAGAAAAGTTAAAATGCGTTTTTGCTGGTAATTATGTAAAAAAGACCAACCTGCCCACGCAAAGGCTAGGGCAGCTGTGCCTAAAAAGCTAAGTATGCGCCATGAAATTCCGGAAAAGATAACTACTGCAGTGCCAGCAGCTAGGATTAATATCCCTGTACCTAAATCAGGTTGAACTATAGTCAATCCTGCCGGCACTAAAATAAGTGGAATAAGCACACCTAATTCCCGACTAGTAGCGGGCAGTGATCGTTCGCATAAATACAATGCACACATCATGGGCACTCCTAGCTTCATCAATTCTGAAGGCTGAAAGCGCAAGAGTCCTAGGTCTAGCCAGCGCTGAGCACCATTGCCACTATAACCAATAATATCTACTAACAACAAGAGAATTAAGGCAATGCCATACAGCCATGGTGTGGCTAATTTGAAGACAGCTGGCTTAAGTTGCGCAAGTATAACCATCACAGTTATTCCGATAAATATTCTTAATACGCTATATATCAGCCTCGTCCAATCACCACTTGTGGCGCTAAATAAAATAAATTGACCAAAGATTAAAATACTTAAAATCCCAAATACTAATGGACCATCGAGGTGTAATCGATCCAATATCTTATCTGTTTTTTCGATGGCGTTAAGAGGCGTGATATTGTCAATTTTTTGCCACATTATTCTTCTCGTTCTACTGCAACTGGTGCGGTTGTATTGTTCTCTTTCAGTGTGTCATGAGGTAAGGAAGGTGGAAATTTACGTTGTAGATAAGCGTCTAAAACAATGCGTGCAATAGGGCCAGCTACCCCAGAGCCACTACGGCCGTTTTCAACCAGCACTGCTACGGCAATTCTCGGCGCATCTGCAGGAGCGAAGGCTATAAACCAAGCATGATCGCGCATCCGTTCTGAAATTTTTGATTCATCATATTTTGCATTTTGTGCAATGGAAAATACTTGTGCTGTACCAGATTTTCCAGCAATAGCGTAGGGTGAATTATTCCCAACAGCAGTAGCGGTGCCTCCGTGGGTCACTGCTATCATGCCATCAATGACGCTATCCCAATCTTCGGGTTTTCCTGCCTCAGCGCGTCTCAAGCGCTGCACTAAGAGTGCGGTAGTCTTTTGACTCACAGGATCACGTGTTGCACGTACTAGACGTGGCACAAATCGTTCGCCCCTAGCGGCTATCACTGCCGTCATCTGCGCTAGTTGGATTGGAGTTGTGAGCATGTAGCCTTGCCCAATACCTAAGGTAATAGTATCTCCTGGAAACCATACTTGGGCACTTTTTCCATTGAATTTTTTGCGTTTCCAATCTGGAGAGGGTAAAAGACCAGGTTTCTCACCACGAAGGTTGATACCAGTCAGCGCCCCTAAACCAAATTGCGCCAAGTAATCATGTATTCTGCGCACTCCTAGCTTATCTGCCAGTGCATAGAAGTAGACATCGCATGACTGCGCCAGAGCTGAGACCATGTCCATACTGCCATGCCCTCGTGGCTTCCAGTCTCTAAAGCGATGACTGATGCCAGGCAACATAAAGAAACCACTGCAATAATGGGTCTCTTCTGGCTTGATCAGACTAAAATTCAAACCTGCGAGTGCTACTACTGGCTTTAAAGTTGAGCCAGGTGGATACATGCCATTTATTGCACGATTAAAAAGCGGGCGATCCAGATTTTCATTAAGATCAGAAAACTCACTTTGCATAATGGAGCGAGCAAATAAGTTGGGATCAAAGCCTGGCCTGCTTACTAGCGCGATGACATCGCCATTAGTTGGGTCTAGCGCGACTACTGCAGCTCTTTTGTTCCAGACCGCATCCTCTGCAGCTTTTTGTACTAGAAAGTCTAGGGTTAGAAATAGATCATTGCCTGCCGTACTAGGTTGCTCTGCTAGTGCCTCCCAGTCTTTATTTAATTGGGCCGAGCGACCGTGCGCGTCAACAATAATTTGCCGTACGCCATTAATACCGTGTAATTCCTTCTCATAGGCATCTTCAATCCCAATTTTGCCGATCAAAGATGTACCAGCATACGCATCACGATCAATATAAGATAAGTCAGATTCTGACACTGATCCGACATATCCGAGTGCATGCACAGCGTATTCACCTTGCGGGTAGTAACGCGTTAAGCGAGTATGAATATCTACGCCTTGTAAATTAAATCGATTAACAGCAAAGCGCGCCATATCCTCTTCACTAAGATTTAAGCGCAAAGGCACACTATCAAATGAACGTCGTGATCGAATAGTGCGCTGCGCTTCGAGTGCATCCTTGTTGGTCATAAGACCTATCTGCACTAAATATTGCAAAGTCTTTTGTAAGTTTGGCACGAGCTCTGGAACTAATTCCAGTTGATATGATGGTTTATTTTCGGCTAAGATTAAACCATTACGATCATAAATTATGCCACGCGCAGCCTGTATTGGTTCGTTGCGCACATGGTTATCCAACGCTAATCCAGCGTAGTGTGTATGTCTGTAAAGTTGTAACCAGATCAAACGTGCAAATAAAGAGATGAATAAGAGACCAATTATTATTATCGAGACAATCACACGCCGTCTAAACAGCTTCAGTTCTTGCCACATATCTTTAATTATTGTCTGGGCTTTCATAGAGCTTTTAAACTAGTGTTTTTTTGGAGGGGCTGTGATCTAGCCACATTGCTGTAGAACACCAAAGTAAAACACTGGGGGCAATATACAGCCATCGCTCGATGCCACCAGTTGCCTGCCGAGTCCAGCCATCAATTAAATAAAGGACAGTTTCATTAAGTATAAGGAGAAATAAAACAAATATACTTTGCTGAAGTAGTGATTTCGTTCTCATCAGAAAATATTGATTAATTGCGATATAAGAAAAAATAGACAGGGCTAGCGCATTCTGTCCAAGAATATTGCTGCCGTAGATATCTAGCCCAAGACCAACAATAAAACTAAATCCAATGCCAACTACCCGAGGTCCTTTTAAGCAATAGTAGAGCACTAATAGGCTCGGAAAATTTGGCCAAAAAAAAGAATTAAAAAATATAGACGATAATATTTGTATTGAAAAAGCAAACAATATCATGAGGATCATTTGGGCCAGTGAAGGGTTTTTCGATGTCATGGAGTTGCAAGTTTTCGCATCGGTTTTAGCCAAATAAAAGCCACAATGCGATCGCTATCGATATTGGCAATTGTTTGTGCTGTAACTTGCACCAGTGGAGATATGCCATCACGGCGCACCTCAGAAACCCTAGCAACAGGCAACCCAGCTGGAAAAACCCCGCCTAAGCCTGAAGTCACTAACATATCGCCTGCACGGATATCTGTTTGAAAGGGCAGGAAGGGCAGTGAAACTGTCCCAGAGTTGCCGGTACCAAAAGCCAGAGTGCGTACGCCAGTTCGTATATTTTGTACTGGTACAGCACTCTCCCAGTCTGAGAGCAGAATGATCTCAGTGCTCGAAGCCCCTACGCTTATGCTCTGTCCGAGTAGGGCGCCGTTTGCGATAACCGTTTGCGCTTTAAATATACCGTGTTGCGTACCGCGATTTACTCTTAAACGGATACTCCGTGCGTTTTCTTGCACGCTTATAATTTCTGCAGGTAACCAGTGTTCTGTAACTTTTAACGAAGTATCTTGGAGTTTGCGTAATTCAGTATTATCGCGAAGCAAACCCACAAAGTTAATTGTTTCCAATTCTAGCGCTAAGTTCTTAGCGCGCAGTTGCTTGTTTTCTTCTTGTAGTAGAGCGCGTTCTTGAAATATTTCTGCGCTCCATCGCCAAGCTCTCGAGGGTAAATTAAGAGCGAGCTGAATGGGCTCAAGTGCAGATTGCATAATGTAGCGAGAGCTAACGAGCCAGCCACTACGAATATCCAAGAACATTAGTATTAATGCGATTAACACATAGGTTGCAAGATGCAAACCCGAGACTCTGTTCTGGGGTAGTTTCATTCGCCTATGGTCTGTTGTAAGCGTTTATGACGCCTGAGTCATTATTCGAGCCCAAAGCTGCCTGGGCTGAGGTTGTCAATGAGTTCAAGAATACGACCACCACCGCGTACAACGCAAGTTAAAGGGTCTTCAGCGATAATGACTTGCACACCTGTTTCTGCAGTCAAAAGTTTGTCAATATTACGTAGTAGCGCACCGCCACCTGTGACAACGATGCCACGATCAGAAATGTCTGAACCTAGTTCGGGTGGAGTTTGTTCTAAAGCTTTTCTTACAGCTGCCGTAATGGATTGCAAAGGCTCTTGTAGTGCTTCAAGAATCTCGTTGCTATTAAGAGTAAAAGCGCGCGGCACACCTTCAGAAAGGTTACGTCCTTTGACATTAATCTCAAGAACTTTGTCCCCTGGATAGGCTGTTCCAATTTCAATCTTTATCCGCTCTGCAGTCTGTTCGCCTATCACAATGCCATAGTTACGACGCACGTAATAAATGATTGCTTCATCAAAGCGATCACCGCCGGTGCGCGCCGAGTCAGCATATACGATACCATTCAAAGAAATTACCGCCACCTCTGAGGTACCGCCTCCAATGTCAAGTACCATTGAGCCGCAAGCTTCTTGTACTGGCAAGCCGGCGCCAACTGCTGCGGCCATGGGTTCACTGACAATGAAAACTGAGCGCGCACCAGCGCCTTCTGCTGACTCGCGAATCGCACGGCGTTCCACTTGAGTAGCGCCGTATGGCACAGACACTAATATTCGTGGTGATGGTTTAAACCAACGGTTGTTATGTACTTTACGTATAAAGTGCTGCAACATTTTCTCTGTGTAAACAAAGTCAGCTATTACGCCATCTTTCATAGGGCGCACTGCAGTGATGTGCCCTGGGGTTCGCCCTAGCATATGTTTAGCTTCAGAACCTACGGCAACGATCATTTTTTCGCCGCGGCCAACGATATCTTGAACAGCTACAACGGAGGGCTCATTTAGTACGATACCAGCACCACGTTGGTAAATAAGAGTGTTAGCCGTACCTAAGTCAATCGACAAATCATTTGAGAAGTGGCCACGCAGGCTTTTCAATATCATGGTAACCAGAGTGCTGTGTAGCTGAAATATTAAGGATTTTTACTTTAACAATTTAGGTGTTCTTTCACAAGATAGAACACATAGGATAGGTGTATCATCACACTACTAATGAGTCTTACCCGCAACGATATTGAAAGCATCGCCCGGCTTGCGCGCCTTGAGCTTACCGAGGCTGAAATTCCCATTTACGTAGATTCCCTCTCGCGGATCTTTAAATTTGTGGGTGAACTGGATAGCGCTCCAACAGAGGGCACTACGCCGATGGCCCACCCGTTGCCGGGTCACTCACAGCGTCTACGCGCCGATCAGGTTTCAGAAGTTGATCAACGTGCGCGTTTTCAGCGCAACGCCCCGCAAGTTGAGGCCGGATTATATTTAGTGCCCAAGGTGCTTGAGTGAGCTTGGAAAATGGCTTTAAAGCTAATGCTGTGCCAACCGTTGCTTCACTGGCACGAGGTTTAGCGAAGGGCGACTTTTCTAGCGTTGAACTCACGCAAGGATATTTAGCCCGTATTGCTGCTCTCCAGCCGGTGCTTAATGCCTTTATCACGGTTACAGCAGAATCCGCTTTGGCCGCAGCGGCGGCTGCAGATTCCCTGCGGGCTCAGGGCAAAGCCGGCCCGCTGAACGGCATACCTCTTGCGCATAAAGATATCTTTTGCACGACAGATGTGCTGACTACTTGCGGATCAAAGATGCTGGCTGATTTTATTTCACCCTATGACGCCACGGTAGTTGCTAAGTTGCGTGCCGCTGGTGGAGTGATGCTTGGCAAACTGAATATGGACGAATTTGCCATGGGCTCCTCCAACGAAACGAGTCATTTTGGTGCTGTGCATAATCCTTGGGATATTAGGCGGGTACCTGGGGGGTCATCTGGTGGTTCAGCTGCTGCGGTAGCGGCTCGAATAATTCCTGCTGCTACGGCTACGGATACCGGCGGTTCAATTCGTCAGCCGGCCGCACTTTGTGGTGTCACGGGGATTAAGCCCACCTATGGTCGCGTAAGTCGTTACGGCATGATTGCCTTTGCTTCTAGCTTGGATCAGGCGGGTTTGATTACCATCAGCGCTGAAGACGCTGCTATGTTGCTTGGATCTATGTCAGGTTTTGATCCACGCGACTCCACTAGCATCGATGTGCCTGTGCCCGATTACACCGCCACGTTAAATAATTCTTTAGAAGGACTGACCATTGGCTTAGTCCGCGAATTTTTCGAGAAGGGCTTGGATGCTGATTGTGAACAACGCATCCGAGAAGCTATTGTCGTTTATGAAAAGTTGGGCGCAAAAACACGCGTACTCAGTTGTCCGAATCTGCCGTTGTCCGTACCGACCTATTACGTGGTTGCCCCAGCGGAGTGTTCCTCAAATTTAGCACGTTTTGATGGCGTACGTTTTGGTCATCGCTGCCAAGCCC
>SHZO01000054.1 GCA_009692285.1 Gammaproteobacteria bacterium
ACTTTTAATATCGCACCTGTTTTTTCACATAGCATTTGCCATGGAACAATATTGGCGTGGTGCTCCATCCAAGTGATGAGAATTTCATCACCAGGTTTAAGTTGACTAGATCCCCAAGACTGCGCAACTAAATTAATTGACTCTGTTGCGCCTCGGGTGAAAATTACTTCACGCTGGCTGGCACCATTTATAAACTTACGAACTATTTCGCGCGCGTCTTCAAATGCATCGGTAGCTTTCTGACTAAGTTGATATACGCCCCGATGTACGTTTGCGTGACTGGTACGTTCGTAGTTATTTACCACTTCAATTACACTTAATGGCCGTTGCGCTGAGGCGGCAGTATCTAAATAGGCCAGTCGTTTGCCGCGCACGGTAGTGCTTAATATAGGAAAGTCTTTACGTACTTGCATGACATCGTAAGGACTGGGGTTCATTCTTGCGCTCCACCTGGGAACTGCGCAGAGAGACTTTGTTGTATTTTCTCTCTTACTAGCGGTAGCGATATTTTCGCGATTACATCTGCAATGAAAGCCCATTTCAGTAGTGCTTGGGCTGTGACTTCGGGGATGCCGCGCGAAAGCATATAGAAAAGCATGTTGTTATCTAACTTACCAACTGTAGCGCCGTGTGTCGCGCGCACGTCGTCGGTATAAATTTCGAGTTGTGGTCTTACGTTGGCCTCAGCCTCGACACCGGTAAGTAAGCATTTAATGGATTGGTCTGCACTCGACCCTGGGGCATCAGCAGTGACTTGCATATGCCCATTAAAACCAATTTTGGCTCGTCCGGAGGCTATGCCGCGAAACATTTGCTTAGTACGTGCACCGGGCGCACTATGTGTAATCCGAACATAGGCGTCGTTCACTTGAGCGCCTTGCGCTAGTGATGCAGCCTGCCATTGCAGCGCCGAGTTTGTGCCTTGATGGTTTAGTAAAACAGTTGAGCGACTTGCTGCCGCACCGCTCGCTACGCTTACGAGTTGGCAGTGCGCCCGATCAGCCAGCGTGATCTCTAAAGTGTCAAAATATTGTGCACTAAAGTTCTGTTTTTGAACACGAGTGTAATCAATTTTTGCATCAGCACCGACTGTTAACATGACGCTCAAATTGGTGAGCGTGAAAGTCTCTAGCGTGGCGTTTAAATGCTCCTCTATGAGTATGAGAGTGGCGCCTTCGTATAGCTCTATGTCAAGTGCAGGGTAGCTGTTGCCGGAAGTAGCTATACAGAGTATTTCTAGTGTGTACCGAGTCTGTGTTGAGAGCCGTACTTCAAAGACTTGTGCAGCATGTTGAGAGTTAAGTGAGGCAAAATAATAGTCAACACTTTGTGGTACTACACGCGCAGATCTTGTTTTTTTGTTATCGGGTAAAGTATTTTTAACCTTAATGCTGAGTCCTTGCGGGAGAGGATCAGAAAGATGCTGACTAAAATATCCATCAATCAAAACCACTCGTGTCAGTTCAGGTATTTTGGCTGGTAGCACTGAAGCCACAGCGCTAGTTGTGGTCGTGGTGGGCTCTATTGCCGCCAAAAAATTGTGCGTATCTAGACCCCGAAGTTTGGCGTATTTCCAGTGCTCATCGCGGTTAGTCGGTAGCCTGTGGGCATTAGTTTGGGCGATAGTCATACTTGGGTGAGCCAGTCGTAGCCGCGAGCTTCTAATTCTAAGGCCAGTTCGCTGCCGCCGCTGCGGATAATTTTACCACGGGCCAGTACATGTACCTGATCGGGTTTGATGTAATCGAGCAGTCTTTGGTAGTGGGTAACTAATATCATAGAGCGTTCAGGAGAGCGCAAGGTGTTCACTCCTTGCGCAACTATTTTTAATGCGTCTATGTCGAGTCCTGAGTCAGTTTCATCTAGCACTGCTAGTGCAGGTTCTAACACTAGCATTTGTAGAATTTCGTTACGCTTTTTTTCACCACCAGAGAAGCCTTCATTTACACCGCGTGAAAGAAAGGCTTCATCCATTTGCATTAACCGCATTTTAATGCGGACAAGCTCTAAGAATTCAAAGGCATCGACTTCAGATTCACCTCGATGCTTTCGTGCCGCATTAAACGCTGCTTTAAGTAGGTAAACATTATTGACACCCGGGATTTCTACTGGATATTGAAAGCCTAAAAAGACGCCCGCTTGTGCTCGTGCCTCAGGCGCAAGAGTGAGTAGATCTTGGTCCTTAAAACTTACAGAACCTGCCGTGACTTCGTAACCAGGCCGCCCTGCCAACACATAGGCTAGAGTACTCTTTCCAGAGCCATTAGGTCCCATGATGGCGTGCACCTGCCCAGCAGGTACATCAAGAGTGAGACCATCCAGAACTTTCTTTCCTGCAACAGTGGCGTGTAAGTTATTAATTTTTAGCATGGGTATCTATAACGCCAATGTTTCAGTTAGCCGACAGCGCCTTCTAGGCTGACGGCGAGCAGATTTTGTGCTTCCACAGCAAATTCCATTGGCAATTCTTTAAACACACTTTTACAAAAACCATTTACGATCATATTTACTGCATCTTCAGCGCTGATACCACGTTGTATGCAGTAAAATAGTTGATCTTCACTGATACGCGAAGTGGAGGCTTCATGTTCCAGTGTGGCCGTTGAGTTTTTGATTTCAACATAAGGAAAAGTATGGGCACCACATTGTGTGCCCATTAAGAGGGAGTCACATTGAGTGAAATTACGCGCTCCGTGAGCCGTAGGTAGTATTTTTACTAAACCACGGTATGTATTTTGGCCATGTCCAGCCGAAATTCCTTTCGAGACGATCGTGCTGCGCGTATTTGGGCCAATATGAATCATCTTTGTACCGGTATCGGCTTGTTGATAATTATTGGCGAGTGCAACAGAATAAAATTCACCTACTGAGTTCTCGCCTTTTAGTACGCAACTAGGGTACTTCCAGGTAATTGCTGAACCGGTTTCAACTTGTGTCCATGAGATGCGTGAATTTCGACCTCGGCATTCGCCCCGTTTAGTGACAAAGTTATAGATTCCACCAATGCCATTTTCATCGCCTGGGTACCAATTTTGGACTGTTGAATATTTGATCTGTGCGTCATTTTCTGCTACTAACTCAACTACTGCTGCGTGAAGCTGATTTTCGTCGCGCATGGGTGCAGTACAACCCTCTAGGTAACTGACGTGACTACCTTCATCAGCAATAATCAATGTACGCTCAAATTGTCCTGTATTGGCGGCATTGATTCGAAAATATGTTGACAGCTCCATAGGACAACGCACGCCTTTTGGGATATATACAAAAGAGCCATCGGAGAACACTGCGGAATTTAAGCATGCGTAGAAATTATCGGCTTGTGGAACTACCGTGCCCAGGTACTTTTCAAGTAAAGCAGGGTGCTTCTGCACTGCATCAGAGAAGGAGCAAAAAATAACACCAGCTTTTTCCAGTCTATCTTTAAATGTTGTAGCCACAGATACGCTATCGAATACAGCGTCTACTGCAACCCCTGCAAGGCGAGCACGTTCGTGTAATGGTACACCGAGCTTAGCGTAGGTTTCTAAAAGTTTAGGGTCTACATCGGCTAAGCTCTTAGGCCCATCCGTCTTAATCTTTGGCGCGGAGTAATACGAGAGCGCTTGGTAGTCCACAGGATGTGGGCGTACATGCGCCCATTCTGGTTCCCGCATTGTTTGCCAATGACGAAAAGCACGCAAGCGCCAGTCAGTCAAAAATTGCGGTTCGTTTTTAATACGCGAGATATTGCGGACGGTATCTTCATCTAGTCCTGGTGGAAGACTATCTGATTCGATTTCGGTGACAAAGCCATGTGCGTAGCCGCGACTCACTAGTGCTTCGAGTTGTGCGTTATCGCTCATGGGCGCAAAGCTCCTTTTATAACGATGTTTTTTATATTGGTCTGCATGGCAGAAGCTGCGCGACCACCAGCCATAGGTTTGATTTCTTGTTCAAGAAAACCTACCTGTAGTGCAGGGCTATTAAGACCTGCCAATTGAGCTAAACTCACGTCGTAAAGTGAGCGACGAATGGCAATATTTACTCGTTGCCAAGCACGCCCAACCCCACAGGTAGTTTCAATGTTGCAGTGCCCTTCGCCAATGGAGCAGTCGGTGACAGCTACAGGCCCCTCAAGAGCATCCAAGATGGCTGCAGCGGAGATGGCGATTGCAGGGCGAGCCAGTTGGTAGCCTCCACGTAGACCTCTGGTGGCCTGTACCAGACCAGCTCGTTGAAGGATCTGAAGTAATTTGCTCACGGTCGGCGGAGATATTTTGGTTTCAGCCGAAAGCACCGCAGAGCTGTGGAGAACGGTAGGCGCATGTGCCATAGCGGCAAGAATTACCGTGGCGTAGTCAGTCATTTTGTTAATGCGGATCATGGATTAAACCAGAAATCTTAAACCTGTACTATTTTAGTCTAGTTTATCCTAGCTTGTCTTCATTTTTGTGCTGGTTCGGGGTGCCAGCCTCTTCGATTCTCAACCAAAGCATCACGAACTTCCTTAATGCGAGCCTCAAAACGAGCTTGTTGTACAACGCTAAGGTTTGGTTCAGCTAAGGCAAGTTCCAACACTTTAAAGGCTTGTTTGAGATCACCATTGGTGAGGTGATATTCACCTAGATAGTAATATGAATCACCCATATCACCTGCATTACTTGCCGCAAGCGCTGTGTAACGAATTTGCTCTGGAGTGGGCGGAACATTGTTAAATAGATCGAGTAGAACCGCATGGGCCTCGATTGCGCCATCGCTTTGCAGCAAGACTTCTGCGTAGCGCAAGGTCAGAGGCACATTGCGCGGTGCTAGTTCGAGCGCTGCTTGCAGAGTTTGGCGGGCCTCAAGTACTTTCCCTGTCGCTAAGAGTGCTTGTCCTAAGGCTGCTTGCAACATGGGGCTGGTCGGTTGAGCTGCGCTAAGTATTCGCAGCTCTTGCGTAGCTTCATCGCGATTAACTGTATTTAATTTAGCTAAAGCAGCGCCGTAACGTTGTGCTGAGCTTAAAACGCGAGTTTTCGCCAAGGTTGTGTAGTAGTGCTGAAGATCTGAGTCAATTGCAGCGCCTATTACACGTACTCGCTCACGAATGAACGCATAAGTGGGCGCTTCATTACGTACATTTTGTTTTAGTTGCGCGGCGCGACTACGAGATTCCGCAATGCGGTTGGCAGTGACGGGGTGTGTTTTCAAAAACTCGGGTACTTGAGAGCCGGAGAGCCCATTGCGGCGGCCGAGCATCTCAAAGAAGTCAGACATGCTGTTGGCATCGAAGCCTGCTGCCGCTAAAAAACTAATGCCAATACGATCTGCCTCGTATTCATTGGCGCGTGTAAAGTTAATGCCCTGCTGGGCAGCTGCTCCTGTAGCAATGGCGATCCCAGCTTGAGTGGCATCTGCTGAGCCAGTGGCGGCGCCGACAATAATTGCGGCGAGCAAAGCAGCAGCTGAGGCCAAACTTTGTCGGACCTGAGCTTGCATAGATCGTGCAATATGCCGTTGCGTCACGTGCGCAATTTCATGAGCCAGTACACTAGCGAGTTGCGCTTCATTGGCTGTAGCCGTAATTAGCCCTTGATTCACACCAATGAAACCACCTGGTAGCGCAAAGGCGTTAATACTGTTGTCGCGCACCACAAAGAAATTGAAGCGTTGCGCTGATTCTGGCGCTTGCGCGGCTAATTGATTGCCTAAGTTCTGTAGGTAGTCGATGATTTCTGGATCATCGAGTAGTTGATTCTGATCACGCAGATCGCGCATAACCATGCGGCCAATTTGAGCTTCATCACTGAGCGTAAGTGTAGAGTTGGCACTTGAGCCTAAATATGGCAGATCGGTAGTGCCCGCAGCCGCGCCGGTAGCGCTGACTACCAATACCAATGCAAGGCAGAATATTAGAGTGCGGCGCATCCTGACTTCGACAGAAAAGTGACACTAAAGTTCATAATACTTCTGAGGCGTGATCGGCTAAGCGTGAGCGTTCGCCTCTCATAAGGGTGACATGCCCCGCATGCGACCAGCCCTGGAAACGACTCACTACAAAGGTAAGTCCAGAAGTGGTCTCTGTTAGATAAGGCGTGTCGATTTGCGCAATATTACCTAAGCAAACGACCTTAGTACCTGGACCAGCGCGTGTGACTAGTGCCTTCATTTGCTTGGGTGTTAAATTTTGCGCTTCATCAAGAATTACGAAACGATTTAAGAATGTGCGCCCTCGCATAAAATTAAGCGATCGAATCTTGATACGGCTGCGGAGTAAATCATTGGTTGCAGCACGACCCCAACTGCCACCATCTGCGCTGTGGGTGAGCACCTCAAGGTTATCCATTAAAGCACCCATCCAGGGTTCCATTTTTTCCTCTTCTGTGCCAGGTAAAAACCCAATGTCCTCACCTAAGGGAATGGTTACGCGTGTCATGATAATTTCAGAGAAACGATTGTGTTCTAAGGTTTGTAGTAAGCCTGCAGCCAAGGTCAGTAGTGTCTTGCCCGTACCTGCCGGGCCTAATATAGACACGAAGTCAATTTCAGGATCTAGAAGTAGATTTAGAGCAAAATTTTGTTCACGATTACGAGCTATCACACCCCAGACACTATGCCGTTCACTGCGGAAGTCGCGTACGATTTCAAGGGTGGCACGAGTGCCTTCTATGTTACGTACGATCGCCTCAATACCGCCTTCTTGTTCTTCAAAAACAAATTGATTCTGCGACCATTTGGTAACAGTTGGGCCAGTTATTTCATAAAAAGTTCGCGCCCCTTCTTGCCAAGAGCGCATATGTTTACCATGCCCACTCCAAAATTCAGGTGCCAATTTTTCATGGCCTTTGTAGAGGACGTCTGCATCTTCAATAGTGCGGTCACTAAAATAGTCTTCAGCATCTACCCCAACTACTGCTGCTTTGATCCGTAAATTTATATCTTTGGAAACTAGTACTACCTTGAATTCGCTATGCAGGCTTTGTAAGCCAAGTGTTTGCGCAAGGATGACGTTATCGTTGCCGTGACCAGGCAGCCCTTCAGGCAGTGCGGAGTTCAGTTGCTGCGTTTGAAAAAATAGGCGACCTGAGGCGCTTGGTTTACCTTGATTATTGGGTAGCGTTGCAGGCAGGGGTAGTCCTAGTTCAATATCTTTACGCGTTGCATTGTGCATTAAGTCGTCGAGAGATCGCATCACTTGTCGTACGTTACGCGAAGATTCAGAGAGACCTTTTTTATTTGTGTCGAGCTCTTCGAGTACTACCATAGGAAGGTAGATGTCATGCTCCTGAAAACGGAAGATAGCAGCTGGGTCATGCATTAGAACATTAGTGTCTAGTACAAATAGGCGACGTTGGCTGTTAGTACGGCGCTTATGGGTAGTCTTTTCTTTCACAGAGCTTTTGTCGCTGCGAGTACTGTCTCAGCGTGGCCCTCAGCTTTAATTTTCCGCCACTCTTGTGCCAAGTACCCTTTTTTATCTATTAAAAAAGTACTGCGCTCAATACCAAATACTTTTTTGCCATACATATTTTTTTCGCGAATGACATCAAACAGGTCGCATAGTTTTTCATCTGTATCTGAGATTAGTTCATATTTTAAGCTTTCTTTAAAACTAAATTTGATGTGAGAGGCGCAACTATC
Organism: Gammaproteobacteria bacterium; assembly: GCA_009692285.1. Classification (GTDB taxonomy): domain Bacteria; phylum Pseudomonadota; class Gammaproteobacteria; order Steroidobacterales; family Steroidobacteraceae; genus UBA964. Next base: position 7,603 of record SHZO01000054.1, read on the forward strand.
TCTTGATACTCCTAGTATCAGAGTATTAGCTCTTATGAAGGATTTGTGTAGGTCGCGAAATTGCTGCGCTTCAATAGTGCAGCCTGGGGTCATGTCACGAGGGTAAAAAAACAGCACAATTTTATGGCCTAAGCTTTCTTTAAGCCGCCAGATTCTCCCTTCGGTAGTAAGGGCATTGATAGCAGGAATTTTTTTACCAACCGTGATGCTAGCCATAGCTTAAGATTTTACAGGCTCTAATATGGCATCTAAGTTAAGCGAATCGCAAAACTCCATAAATTCTTCGCGTAGATGTGCCAAGTGCAAACGACTAGGTACATTGACAATCATTTGTACTGCAAACATTAAGGCGCCAGTGTGGGCTGCAGGGTAGGCGCGTGTCGCTACTTCTGCGATATCAATGCTGCGACTAGAACAAAAACGTGCCAATGCCGTGACTATTCCAGTTTGATCTAAGCAGACAGCATCAATGGAGTAAGGCAGTAAATCGGTACGAGAACTGCGTGGTTCAGTGCGTCGCAGGGAGAGAGTTAATGAAGCCGTGTCGGCAAATTTATTGAGTTCAGTTTCCAGCTTTGCTAAAGAGTGCCAATTGCCAGAGACCAATAGCACCATGGCGAATTCTGAGCCAAGACTTGTCATTCGACTTTCGCTGATATTGCCACCACAATCGCTAATGACTTGCGTGAGTTCGTGCACAAGACCTGTTTTATCTGGGCCAATTGCAGAGATGGCAATGTGTTGCTTCATAAGATCGCAAGTGTAGCGTTATCTGTAGTTGCGTAGCGACCATGTCAAACCGTAACATCCAATTCTTACCTTTCTCATCTCGAGTGCGCCGATGTTTTCAGGCAGTCTTGTGGCTTTGGTCACCCCGATGCGCCCCAATGGGGAGATCGACTTTGACGCCTGGGCGAATTTACTCGATTTTCATATGCAAAATGGGACCACCGGTATTGTCGTTGGTGGCACTACTGGCGAAGCATCTACGATCACCGATATAGAATTACGTGAGTTGACCTTGCGCGCAGTGAAACAAGTGCGCACGCGAATGATTGTAGTAGCTGGTGCGGGTTTAAATAGCACAGTAGGTACGGTGGCACGTGTTCGCTGGGTCTGTGAACTCGGTGTATCAGGTTTGTTGATTGTCACGCCTTCTTATAACAAGCCTACTCAAGAAGGCCTCTACCAGCATTATGCCGCGGCGGCAGCCGCGGCCAGCGTGCCTGTGTTGCTTTACAATGTGCCAGGGCGTACGGCGGTTGATATGTTGCCTGCCACAGTGGCGCGTTTATCATGTTTGCCTAATATTGCTGGTATTAAAGAAGCGGTGGCTGATGTGGATCGTATTCGAGATCTAATCGCTCAGACTCATACCTCTGCGAAGGATTTTACTGTGCTTTCAGGGGACGACCGCACTGCACGCAAGGCTGTTCTTGCCGGTGCTCGGGGCATTATTTCGGTGACAGCGAACGTTGCTCCGCAAGCGATGTCCGATATGATAGCCGCAGCTTTGATGGGAGATGTGGCACGGGCGGAAGCTATAGATTCAACACTTGCCGAACTGCACGAGTGTTTATTTTTTGAAGCAAACCCGATCCCTGTAAAATGGGCATTAGAACGCATGGGTTTAATGGACGGTGGAATTCGTCTGCCTTTGTTACCACTCTCTCAGTCTTTTCAGGCGGGCGTCTTAGCTGGGATGCGCCGCGCTGGTCTACAGATTAAGCAGCTAGTCTAATTCTTAAAGGATTTCAATGTGATGTACCCTAAACGTTTACTTTTGTTGAGCATTGGTCTGTTGTCTTTAGCAGGTTGTGTTGGAAAAATATTTAGTTTTTCATTTTTTAAAACTACCTGTGCTAAGCCAGTAGATTTCGCTAATGTGGTTGAGAATGGCCGGCTTGTGGTGCCGGTAGGTTTGGATGGTCCTGATACCCGTGATGCATTATTAATTCCATTGGTTGGTGGACTCGAAATGCCACGTTCGGCGGAGGCTCCCTGCATCGATAGCCCACCCAAATTTGCTAGCCCTGCGCCCAAGCGACCGCAGGCTTGATATCATCCGCGCCGATTGAATTGGAGAGGTGGCCGAGTGGTCGAAGGCGCTTGATTGGAAGTCAAGTAACATCGCAAGGTGTTCGTGGGTTCGAATCCCACCCTCTCC
>SHZO01000055.1 GCA_009692285.1 Gammaproteobacteria bacterium
ACGTTTTGGTCATCGCTGCCAAGCCCCGCGTAATCTGAGCGATTTATACTCTCGTTCGCGTGGAGAAGGTTTTGGTGCTGAAGTCAAGCGCCGCATAATGACAGGTACCTATGTGCTATCAGCGGGGTACTACGATGCGTACTATTTAAAAGCACAACGTGTTCGTCAGTTAATTAGCCAAGATTTCACGCGTGCCTTTGGCGAGTGTGATTTATTGCTCGGTCCTACTTCACCGACAACCGCCTTTAAAATCGGCGTGAAGAACGATGATCCGATTACTATGTATCTGAATGATATCTACACCATTGGTGCAAATCTTGCCGGGTTGCCGGCTATGTCTATTCCCTGTGGTTTTGTCGACGGCCTACCAGTCGGATTGCAATTAATCGGACCGCATTTTTCTGAAGCACTCATGTTAAATTTTGCTCACCGTTATCAATTAGAGACTGACTGGCATCTGAAAGTGCCAGCTGGATTTGTGTAAGAATGCCAGTCGTGGAATGGGAAACCGTCATAGGGCTCGAAATTCATGCGCAGCTAGCCACGCGATCAAAAATTTTCTCTGGTTCAGCCACTACTTATGGCGCTGAGCCTAATACGCAGGCGAGCTTGGTTGATTTGGGTTATCCGGGTATGTTGCCCGTACTCAATGCCAGTGCTGTAACAATGGCAGTACGTTTTGGGTTGGCGATCGGCGCTCGTATTGCAAGGAGTTCCGTTTTCGCACGCAAGAACTATTTTTATCCTGATTTGCCTAAGGGGTATCAGATCAGTCAATACGAGTTGCCTATCGTCGCCGAGGGTACTTTAGATGTAACGCTCGAAGATGGCACTATCAAGCGCATTGGTATAACGCGCGCGCACCTTGAAGAAGATGCTGGGAAATCTTTGCATGAAGGCTTGCCTGGAGTAAGCGGCATTGATTTGAATCGTGCCGGAACTCCCTTAATTGAAATTGTAAGCGAACCAGACATGCGTTCGGCCAAAGAAGCTATTGCATATATGAAAAAAGTGCATACCTTAGTGCGCTACTTGGGAATCTGTGATGGCAATATGCAAGAAGGATCATTTCGCTGTGATGCTAACGTTTCAGTACGGCATAAGGGTACAGATAAGTTTGGCACGCGTGCGGAAATAAAAAATTTGAATTCTTTTCGCTACGTTGAAAAAGCAATTAACTATGAGGTTGAGCGCCAAATAGAACTGATAATTTCTGGTGGAAAAGTAAAGCAAGAAACTCGTCTCTATGATCCAGAGAAAGGTGAGACGCGTTCTATGCGCTCGAAAGAAGAAGCTAACGACTACCGTTACTTTCCAGACCCTGATTTGTTACCAGTGTTAGTTGAAGAAGATTTTATTGAGAGTATTCGTAAGACTTTGCCAGAGCTGCCAGATCAAAAAGCCGCACGCTTTGCAATTGATTATAGTTTATCCCACTATGATGCTGCTGTTCTCACAGCTAGCCGCGAACTCAGCGAATTTTATGAAGAGATCGTGAGGCGCGTAGGAGGAGAAGCAAAACTCTGTGCTAATTGGGTTATGGGTGATTTCTCTGCTTTCATTAACAAAGCGGGACTAGAAATTGCATGCTCTAATGTGGATGCAGCTGCTCTAGCTTCATTAATTACGCGCGTTGCTGACAAAACTATCTCGGGTAAGATTGCCAAAGATATTTTTGAGGTGATGTGGAATTCAGGGCAAAGCGTAGATACCATAATTGAACAACGAGGCTTACAACAAATTACAGATACTAGCTCTATAGAGCGCGCCATTGATGAAGTTATGATTAATAATCCTGATCAATTAGCTGACTTTCGTTCAGGAAAAGAGAGATTATTTGGTTTCTTTGTTGGACAGGTCATGAAGGCTACTAGTGGTAAGGCGAATCCTGCGCAACTGAATGATCTACTAAAATCAAAACTAGCGGGATGATTAAAAATCATCGGATGTTCGATCCTTCGCTGACGGGTAGCATCGGACAAATGGATTGTGTATACCGCTTTGCAATAGAGAAAGAGTCGGTTCGCGGTCAATGCGTGCGCTTGGGTCTGGCATGGCAAGAGTTACGCGAGTATGCAGATTATCCTCCCTCTGTCAGTGAGTTATTAGGCCAAGCCACCTGCGCTGTGATCTTACTTGCGGCCACACTTAAATTTGAAGGTGAACTTACTTTGCAGTTGCAGGGGGATGGTCCACTGCGTTTAGTCGTAGCCCAATGTACGCATGATTTTAAAATTCGGGCGGTGGCTCGTTTTGATCGTGAGCGCATCGCTTCGCAGATGAGATTTAATCAGTTGGTAGGTCAGGGTCAGATTGTTGTTACTATCGAATCCGGCGCTATTGGCTCGCGCTACCAAGGTATTGTAGCAATCGATGAAAGTTCTTTAGCAGCCTCTTTAGATAATTACTTTAATCATTCTGAGCAGTTACCTACGCGCGTCGTACTCGCTGCTGCTGCGGGCACTGCAGCTGGGATGTTGGTACAACGTATGCCTGATCACGGCGGAAATGCGGATCTTCTCAGCATAGAAATGAATGCATTCGAAACAGCTGATGCCGCACTTACTCGGCTCACAACGGATGAACTCCTTGTGCGTCCGATAAATGACCTATTGCAGAGCGTCATGTTAGGTTATGACCTACGATTATTTGAGTTGCATACCGTGCGTTTTGAGTGCCGCTGCAATAAGCAGCGAGTATCGAGCATGTTGCGCTCTTTAGGCCAAATAGAGGTTGATAGCATCATTGCTGAGCAGGGCGCAGTCACAGTAACCTGTGAGTTTTGTCAAAGACCTTGGGTTTTTGATGCGATCGATGCAGACAGTATTTTTGCTGAAGCTAAAATTACAGCTCCTGATTCAATTCCGGACTCAGGCGTGGCGCGTGCCAGCTAAATATTCCTCGCTCTGCATTTCAATCAGTCGGCTTGCTGTTCGTTTAAATTCATTTTTTAAATGCTCGCCTTGGTATAACTGGATGGGCAGTGCGGCAGCTGAGAGAATTAAATTTACATGCTGATCATAAAACTCATCAACTAAAGAGATAAATCGGCGTGCCGCATCTTCAGTAACTGAATTAAATATAGGTACTTCGGATATAATTACTGATCGGAATTCACGTGCAATACTGATGTAGTCATACTGGCTACGCGGGCCATCGCAAAAGGCAGTGAACTCGAACCAAACAATTTGATTAGAGCGGCGAAGCACAGGAATCTTGCGATCTTCAACTTTCATAAAACCCTGGCCTTGTGGTGCTTTATCACTTAAAGCATCAAATATCTTATTAAGTTGCAGGGATGCAGTGGCCGAATGACTTTGGATATAGATTGTGGCCTGGGTGAGTTTGCGCAGACGGTAATCGACGCTGCCTTGAAGATTTACCAGAGCACAGTAGTTTTCTAGCAAGGCGATGGCTGGTAAGAAACGCTGTCGCTGTAGTCCTTCGCGGTACAGTCCGGTCGGGGGTACATTAGAAGTGAACACTAAAGTCACGCCTTGATCTATTAAATGCTCAAATAAGCCTGCTAGCAGCATAGCATCGGTGATGTCATTTACGAAAAGCTCATCGCAGCAAATTACTTTAGCTTCAGCAGCTAAATCTTTTGCCACTGCCATTAATGGTTCTACTTCATGCGTATGCATTTGCAATAGTGTATGTACACGCTGCATCAGTCGGTGAAAATGACAGCGGTGTTTGTTTTTAAACGGCAGACTTTCATAAAATAGATCCATCAACCAAGTTTTGCCACGACCTACGCTGCCATATAGATAAAGACCGCGCACTATAACTTTGGGAGAGGCCTTTCTAAATGAGCGCTGGATAATGCGTTTTACAAGCGACGGGATAGTCGCCTTAATAAGCTGGGTCCTTAAATGGTCGAGTGCTTGTAGGGCGACACGTTGCGCTATGTCATCTATGAAACCGGGACTCTGTGCTGCATCTTCATAGGCTTTTAGCAACGAAGAGGTCTTGTTCATTCTGCAAGTTCCGCCCGGTTTTGAAATTGTAGAAGCGCCGCGGGGTTTTCTAAAGCATCGGTATCAATAGCTAAATCGCCATGCACAATGTTACGCACTGCTAACTCTACAATTTTTCCACTTAAGGTACGGGGAATGTCATCTACCTCCAGAATTTTTGCTGGTACATGTCGGGCAGTCGTGTTACTGCGGATCACGCTACGGATGCGTGCCTTTAGGAGTTCATCTAAGACAACTCCATCTCTTAAGCGTACAAACAAGACCACCCGTACATCGTTCTGCCACTGTTGTCCGATACAAAGTGATTCTAAAATTTCAGGTAAGGTATCTACTTGGCGATAAATTTCTGCTGTTCCAATACGTACACCACCCGGATTTAGCACAGCATCAGAGCGTCCGTGAATTATGAAACCACCATGGGCAGTCCGTTCAGCGTAATCTCCATGATGCCAAAAACCTGGGTAGCGCGAGAAGTAAGCTATTTTAAATTTTGTATTGTCTGAATCATTCCAAAAACCTAGCGGAATTGAAGGGAAGGGTTGGCGACACACTAATTCACCTTTTTCGCAAGGCGCGACTGAGTGACCTTGAGCATCTACAACGTCGGTTGCCATTCCCAAGGCCGCACATTGTATTTCACCACGATAAACTGGCGCGATCGGGTTCCCTAGGCAGAAGCAGGCTACGATATCTGTGCCACCTGAGATTGAAGCCAGCTGTAGATCAGATTTCACTTCTCGGTAGATAAAATCAAAACTTTCTGCAGATAGTGGTGAACCGGTTGATAGTACCGTCCGTAAACGCGGCAGGCTTACATGTTCTCGAGGGTTATAGTTTGCCTTCTCTAGGCTTTTAATATATTTAGGGCTAGTGCCAAAAACCGTGATCTGTTGATCCTGTGCGAGGCGCCACAGTACGCCAGGGTCTGGATGCAATGGCGAGCCGTCATAAAGAATCAATGTGGCGCCAGTAGCCAGAGCACTCACCAACCAATTCCACATCATCCAGCCGCAAGTCGTAAAGTAAAATAAACGGTCATTGCGGTGTAAATCTACATGTAGAATATGTTCTTTGAGATGTTGCAGCAACGTACCTCCGGCGCCATGAACGATGCACTTAGGGCTGCCGGTCGTACCTGAGGAGTACAAAATATACAGGGGGTGCGCAAAGGGTAATCGTATGAAAGTGAGTTCGGTGTTGGCGCTACCAAATTGACTCCAAAGAATTACACGCGCTGAGATCTTAGCCGACTGTAAGTTTTTTATGTTTGGTTGAGTTCCTATATAGGGGACTACTAAGACGATATATACAGAGGGCAGTTTCTGCAGTACCTCGACGATCGACGACATAGAGTCTATAGTTTTCCCTGCATAAAAATAACCATCGGCAGTGATTAATACTTTAGGCTCGATTTGCCCAAAGCGATCCATGACACCGGTTATGCCAAAATCTGGTGAGCACGAAGAAAAAACTGCCCCTACACTCGCAGAGGCGAGCATGGCGATCACAGTCTCAGGTAAATTAGGCATAAATGCAGCGACACGGTCACCAGGCTCAATACCAATTTGACGCAAACCTGCAGCTATCCGCGCTACTTCTTCGTGCAATTCCCGGTAGGAAATATTGCGCAGTAAACCATTTTCAGAAGCTGAAATTAGAGCTGGTTGATCATCACAAAAGCGTAATAAGTTCTCAGCAAAATTTATTTTAGCCTCAGGAAACCATTCTGCTTTATGTATGCATTCTGGGTGTCGCAGTACAGGGCCTTCGCCTAGTTCTATTTTGACATCTGTGAAGTGGATAACCTCACTCCAAAACTGCTCGGGTTCCTCTAGCGACCAAGCGTGCAGCGCTGCATAATCTTTAAGACTAAGATCATGGCGCGCACGCAGCCGATCCATGAAGCATGTCAGGTTCGCTCTAGCGATGCGTTGCTTATCAGCTTGCCACAATGGTTGATCCATATCCCAAGGGTTCCGGAGGCAAAATTCTACTTATAACGATTGGTAAATGGGTCCTGATCCACCTTCTGGTGTAACCCAATCGATAATTTGATATGGATCTTTGATGTCACAGGCTTTGCAATGTACGCAATTAGCGGCATTGATTTGCAGGCGCTTGCCATTCGCGCCATCATCTACCATCTCATACACATTGGCTGGACAAAAATATTGGCAAGGATTGCCAAATTCGGTTGCGCAAGTAGTGGCACAAATAGAAGGGTTTCGAACTTTCAGGTGAACAGGTTGATTCTCTTCATGTGAATTATTTGCAAAAAAAACTGCGGCTAGGCGATCTCTAGGCTCGAGAGTACGCTCTACCCAGCCCCTATCGGGCGACTCATAATCGTTTAAAGGTTGTGTTTCCGAATAAGCAGCTTTATTGCGCAGTGTCCAAGGTGTGCGTCCACCAAGAACTGTTTCTAAAGCGGCATTGGCTAGAGCAAACCATAAGCCGCGTTTAAATCCAGGTTTAATATTGCGAATCTTACGTAATTCTTGTCCGCCCGGTGATGCGCGCCAACGAGCATCGAAACCAACCGACACATTATGTTCTGCTAAATGCTCTGCAGCCAACATGCCACTGCGTAGCGCTTGATGGATACCTTTAATTTTAGCAACATTTAGCGTACCACCCGCATCACCAATAAGTAGCGCCCCGGGCATCTCAAGTTTAGGCAGCGACTGCCAGCCACCTGCCACAATAGCGCGAGCACCGGAGGCAATCAGTTCACCGCCTTCCAGCAGGGGTTTAATACTCGGGTGATGTTTAAATTGTTGAAATACCTCAAAGGGCTGAAGTCGAGGATCGCGGTAATCTAAGCCTACGACATAACCTATATATACGCGGTTTTTATTAAGATGATATAAAAAACTACCGCCGTAGGTACCTGTATCTAAAGGCCAGCCGATGCTGTGTTGGATTAAGCCTGCTTGTACTCGTCCTTCGGGGAGTTGCCACAATTCTTTGAATCCTAGACCGTAAGTCTGCGGGTCGCACTCGGCATCTAATTCAAATTTTTTAATTAGCTGTTTGCTTATACTGCCTCGACACCCTTCTGCTAATACAGTGATACGCGCCCGTATTTCAGGGCCAGGGGTGAAGTTTGGGCCTTGCGCGCCTGATTTCTCTAAACCCATATCGCCAATTTGCACGCCGGCCACGGAGTCATCTTCGTTAAACAAGGCAGTAGCACCAGAGAAACCCGGAAATACATCGACGCCTAAATTTTCTGCTTTGGCAGCTAGCATGGGTAGTAGTAAGCCCAGTGACACAATGAAATTACCGTGATTATTTTGTTGCGGTGGAGTAGGCAAGCGGTAACGACCTTTGCGGGAGAGTAACGAAAACTCATCTCGCTGTGCAGGAACACAAATTTCAGGTGGGTTCGCGCGCCATTCGGGCATGAGCTCATCAAGTGCAGCAGGTTCTATGACAGCACCTGAAAGAGCCTGTGCTCCGATTGCAGAGGCTTTTTCGAGGACAATAATACTGAGGTTGGGTTTACGTTCTTTCAAACGAATGGCACAGGCAAGTCCAGCAGGCCCGCCGCCCACGATCAGTACGTCGTACTCCATCACATCGCGCTCTGTCGATCCGGTCATAGGCTGCTTCTTATGTCTCTAAGAGTTATTTAGGCTGCATGCGTATGGCGCCATCTAAACGGATGGTCTCACCATTAAGCATGGCAATTTCAAAAATTGATTCGACCATTCGCGCATATTCTTCTGGTCGGCCTAGACGTGCCGGGAATGGTACTTGGGCGCCCAAAGAAGCCTGCACATCAGGGGGCATGCCTCCGACCATGGGCGTGTGAAAAATGCCAGGTGCAATTGACATCACTCGAATCCCAAAAGCTGCAAATTCACGAGCTAAAGGTAGCGTCATACCTGCGATCCCAGCTTTAGTCGCCGAGTAGGCGGCTTGTCCAATTTGACCTTCAAAAGCAGCTACTGATGAGGTATGAATGATCACGCCACGTTCGCCATCAGCATTAGCAGTGTTGCGCTGCATGATTGAGGCAGCTGCTTTATCGCATAAGAATGTACCAATTAAATTAATTTGGACAACCTTGGCAAAGAAATCACCAGCCATCGGCCCGTTGCGTCCAAGTACGCGACCCGCACCGACAACACCGGCGCAGTTGATTAAAAAATTGAGACCGCCCATAGCTTTGGACGCTGATTCCATGGCGGTATTTACTTCACTTTCCGAGGTAACATCGCAACGTATAAAGCGCGCCTGCTCGCCGATATCAGCGGCAGCGAGTTGACCGGGTCCTTCTTGGATATCGAGTATGGTAACTTGAGCCCCGCGCTTAGCTAGATATTGAGCTACCGCGTTGCCTAGACCTGATGCGCCACCGGTAATTACCGCGAATGCTTGTGTAATGTTCATAATTTTCTACAACCTCTCAATAGCAATAGCTATCGCTTCACCACCACCAATACATAGTGTGGCCACGCCACGGCGTAGATTGCGCTGTTTAAGAGCATGCAGCAGGGTGGTTACGATTCGTGCACCGGTTGCACCGATTGGGTGACCTAGGGCGCAGGCGCCTCCATTAACATTTACGCGTGCGTGATCAATCTTTAGATCTTGCATGGCTGCCATTGCCACCACAGCAAAGGCTTCATTTATTTCGAATAAATCAATATCTTTAATGGCCCAGCCGGTGCGTAATAAGAGTGCTTGCAAAGCACCAACAGGTGCAGTGGTGAACCATTCAGGCTCTTGTGCGTAACTACTGTAGGCAACAATACGTGCCAGAGGCTGAAGACCGCGTTGGGCTGCAGTGACACCGTCCATCAAAATAATAGCTGCGGCACCATCAGAAATAGAAGAAGAGCTCGCAGCGGTGACCGTGCCATCTTTACTAAAGGCTGCTTTGAGTTGAGCTATTTTTGTGATGTCGCAGTTGAATGGAGTTTCATCTCGAGTAATGATCGTTTCGCCTTTTCGCGTCTTAACTGTCACTGGACTGATCTCTGCAGTGAAAGCACCAGAATCAACGGCAGTAAGTGCCCGCCGCACTGATTCTGTTGCAAAAGCATCTTGTGCGGCTCGAGTAAAAGCATATTTGCTTGCGGTGTTTTCAGCAAAAGCCCCCATCATTTGTCCATCCCATGGGCTTTGCAGGCCGTCGTAGAACATGTGGTCTAAGATTGCGCCATGACCCATTCGATAGCCACCGCGCGCTTTGGGCAGTAAGTAAGGGGAATTAGTCATCGACTCAAAGCCGCCAGCGAGTACTATTTTTGCATCACCGCTGCGAATTTGATCTGCAGCCATCATGATGGCCTTTAAACCAGACCCGCACATTTTATTAATGGTGGTGGCAGGTGTGGATAAAGACAAACCTGCGGTGAGTGCGGCTTGCCGTGCAGGAGCTTGCCCTAAGGCTGCCGGTAAAACGCAACCCAGTATGACTTCCTCAATCTCTCCACTCTCTAAACCTGAGATATTAAGAGCTCCCGTTATTGCCGCCGCACCAAGTTGTGGTGCTGTGAGCGACGTTAATACACCCTGAAACGCACCAATTGGTGTGCGTTGAGCGGCTAGGATGACAACAGAATCAGACATTCAGTTTTCCTAAAAGGTTATTTGAAGAACGTTGAGTTTAGCCAACTGTGGCTAAGGGCGCACATTCTGTTTATATAAGTGTCCAAGTAGTTTAAAGAGAAGCCCTTTAGGGATCGATACGCCTTGTTTGTCTGCTGCATGT
>SHZO01000056.1 GCA_009692285.1 Gammaproteobacteria bacterium
CAGTTTTTTTTAACTGATTTATTATTTTATTGTACAGTGGTATACGTTCGCTTTGTCGCAGCGGCGCATCAGTGGCTCTTAGGCTAAATCTATTTAAAGTTTTTAAGATTGATTGGTCATATTCTGGTCGGCAGCGTAGCTTATCTAAATCTTCTATTCTGACCAGCCACTTAGCATGAGCGGATTGGGCATCAAGATAGCTGCATAGTGCTGTCAGTAGAGAACCTAAATGTAAAGGACCGGTTGGCGAGGGCGCAAACCGACCAATTAAGTTCACCGGTAGCGATCGTCGCGATCGCCGTATTGTTTCTCGCGACGTTCGCGACGCTCTTGGGCTTCTATGCATAAGGTTGCGACAGGACGAGCTTCAAGTCGCTTGACCGTAATTTCTTCGCCAGTCTCAACGCAATAACCGTAAGTACCATCTTTAATTCGTTGTATGGCTTCTTCTATTTTACGAATCAATTTACGTTCTCGATCTCGAGTTCTTAGTTCAAGACTAAATTCTTCTTCTTGTGTAGCACGATCATTAGGATCAGGAAAGTTTACAGCTTCGTCTTTCATATGCATGACTGTTCGGTCAACTTCTTGCATAAGGTCACGTTTCCAATTAGTTAATATTTCATGGAAGTGATCTGTTTGAACCTTGTTCATGTACTGTTCACCACGTTTGATGATGTACGGCTGAACGTTACGAGGACCTGAGAGAAGGCTTTCTTCGTATTCTTCCGCGTCGCTAGGTGCTGGAGTAGTACGAATATTGTGTTGCACGAAAGTAGCCATTATCACGTTATCTTTGTGAGCTAGTTTTGCTGTCGGTACTGATTTAGCAGCAGGTACTAGTTTTACTGCGGCTGTCGGTTTCGCTACAGCTGTAGGTTTTACTACGGGCACTGGTTTTTTTCCTGCCGCAGATTTTAGTGGTGGCGTTACTTTCGTCATGGTCAATCTCTTAACTGCTAGTGGTTTAGCTAGCGGCTTAGCGACTGACTTCTTGGGGGTGGCCTTGGAGGCTGATATAGCGGTTGGCTTCAATTTCACGCTCGGTTTAGTTTTAATCGTCGATTTTGCGAATAATTTGGTAGGTGTCTTCTGCATTTGTACGGGTTTTCGGGCTTTCGCAGCAGTTCGTATTTTTGATTTTGTGGCTTTACCTACAGTTTTTTTTATTGGCATAAGGCGCTCCTTATAGTCTGGGGCTCTGCGAGGGCGGCGATTATATCCACAAACCTCTCCTTAGGGGAGTACCACTGGCGATTCTGGTTCCCAGCCTATCTGCCGACGTGTGGCTACCACCGTAGTGTAGATGCCGCCTCTCACATTGAACTTTGCGCTCAGTCGCATATAGCGCGGTTTAGTAACAGCAGCGAGAGCATCCGCAATTTCATTAGTTACGGCCTCGTGGAAGGCGCCACGCTCCCGAAAAGCCCAGATATAGAGTTTAAGTGACTTAAGTTCTATGCAGGTGAGATCTGGAATATATTCCAGTTCTAAGGTTGCAAAATCGGGTTGTCCGGTCTTCGGACATAGGCAAGTGAACTCTGGGATAGTCATGCGAATGGTGTAATCCACATTAGTTTGTGGATTGGGGAAGGTTTCAAGTTTAGTAGAAGGCTGTGAGCTCATGGCATTGGTTTATCTGTTTAAGGCTGCTACGAGGTGCGCAACGGCTAGCTTATTAATTTACACTACTCGGGCTGGCGGTGCTGAACCGTCGTGAGGAGTATTTCCAAAAGATGCGTCTGACCAAGATCAAACTCGCAGGGTTTAAGTCGTTCGTCGATCCCACTACGGTTACCTTTCCCAGCAATCTTACAGGTGTCGTGGGTCCGAATGGCTGCGGTAAGTCGAATGTGATCGATGCTGTGCGCTGGGTGATGGGTGAGCTATCGGCTAAACATTTGCGTGGCGAATCTATGGCTGATGTGGTCTTCAATGGTTCCAGTGCTCGTAAGCCTGTAGGGAAAGCTTCTGTTGAACTTGTGTTTGATAACTCAGATGGCAAGATCGGGGGTAACTATGCCGCATATGCTGAAGTCTCATTGCGACGCGAAGTCTCGCGTGATGGTAGTAGTGCTTATTACATTAATGGCGCGCGTTGTCGTCGTAAAGATATAACGCAGTTATTCTTAGGTACCGGATTGGGCTCGCGTAGTTACGCTATTATTGAACAGGGTATGATCTCGCGCCTCATTGAGGCAAAATCAGATGATATGCGTGCTTTTGTTGAAGAAGCTGCTGGCATATCGCGCTATAAAGAACGCCGAAAAGAAACTGAAAGCCGCATTGCTTCTACACGCGAGAACTTGGAGCGTTTACAAGATTTGCGTGACGAAATCGAAAAACAAATACGCCATTTGCAGCGTCAGGCTACTAGTGCCCGACGCTACCAAACTCTTAAAGAACAAGAGCGCCGTCTAACAGCAGAATTATTGGCACTACGCTTGCGTGAATTAGACAGCGGTGCCCAAGTCTACGATTCTGCAATGCGCGAGAAAGACATGCTCTTGCAGTCTGCGTTGGCCGATCTGCGCTCTTCTGAAGCTGCCATAGAAACCCAACGTAGTTTTCATGCTGAACAAATTGAGTCAGTAGCCCAGATCCAAGGTAATTTTTTTGCGGTAGGCGCAGATATCAGTCGAACCGAGCAGCAGATTCAATTCACCCGTGAGACACGTGACCGTAAACGATTAGATCTAAATCAGTCACTCAACACTTTAGATAGCATTACTTTGCAGATTTCTCGTGATGAGCATGAGTTAATTGTAATTCGCGAAGAATTAACCCGTCTCGCTCCGGATATTGATCGAGCACAGGGTGCTGAACGCACAGCGGCGATTCTCTTGGATGCCGCTGAGCAAGACTTGCTTACATGGCAACAACAGTGGGAGAGTTTCAACCACAATTTGGGTGGGGCAAATCAAACTGTCCAAGTTGAAAAAGCTCGTATTGAACAGCTTGAAAATCAATTAGTGCGTCTACGTGTTCAGCGGGATCGTTTGGGTGTTGAACGTGAGGCGCTTTTAGCGCAAGAGTCACAAGGTCAATTATTTGAATTGAGTGAGCGTGAGTCGCAGGCACGTAATGCTGCTGATGATCTGGCGCAGAGTCTCTCTCGTGCTTTGAATGAGCTACAAAGTTTGCGTACGGTGCAGTTTGATCTCGAGGTGAAGCTTGAGAATTCCCGCACTGATCGCGAACGCGCTCGTGCCGAGGTAATGTCTGCTGAAGCTTTGCAGCGTGCGGCTTTACGGCGTGCAGATTCCGGTATGGGTGAATGGCTGACAAATTCTGGGCTAGATCAACGGCCACGTGTCGCTGAGAGCCTGATTGTTGAGAAAGGTTTTGAGCGTGCTGTTGAAACGGTCTTAGGTGATTACCTAGAGGCAGTTTGTGTTGATGATATGGATGGCTTGATTGATTCTTTGAGTGTTTTCTCGGGTTCACAAGTTTCAATTTTTGAGTCTTTGGGCACAAAGGGAGATTTTGATGCAGATCGACTTGCCAGTCGCGTTCAAGGCCCATCAGCAGTTCTTGAAGTACTCTCCAATATTAAGGTAGTTAATACATTAGCAATTGCACTAGCGAGTCGTCGCAGTTTGGGCTTTGGCGAGTCAGTTATTACGCCTATGGGTGAGTGGGTGGGTCGTGGTTGGCTGCGCGTAGCTCGTGGTGGTGATGTTCATTTTGGCGTTCTCGAGCGCGAGACACGGTTGAAAACTCTACGTGGTGAGTTTATTGGTTGTGAGGCACGCACGCAGATTCTAGATGCTGAGCTCCAAGCTATTCGTGTGGCAATGGGTGTGGCTGAATTGAGCCGCGATAATTCCCAGAGTCGTATTCAACTTGCACATCGTTCCCATGCAGATTTACTTGGTCAATTAGAGGCTTCGCGTGCAAGATTGCAAGAATCTACGTTACGCCGTGAAAGGCTTGAAGAAGAATCAGCCGATGTTGCGCGCGATATTGGGACGGCTGAAGAGTTACGCTCTAAAGCGCGCGGTGAGCTTGAGCGTGGCTTAGTCAGTGTCAATGAATTAGATTCTCGTCGTCCAGAGTTAGAAGCTAGTCGAGAGCAAACTCGTGATGATGTAGCCAAGGCTCGTGCTTCAGCGCAAAGTGCTCAGCTTGCTGCTAGAGATTTTTTAGTCCGTGCTGAAGGTCGTCGAACTGCAGAGGCTAGCATGGAAATCGGTTTGAGACGCATGGAGGAGCAGCGCTTTGAGCTCACCACGCGCGCCACTGAACTTGAAGCCGAGTTGGCTGGCGGTGAGGGTCCTATTCTCGAACTCGAAGGTTTTCTTAGTGGCTATCTCTCGCGACGTTTGGAGATTGAAGCGGAACTTTCCCAGGCTCGTCGTACTCTTGAACAAGCCGATGTTGAATTGCGCACACTAGATGAGCGCCGGCAAATTGGTGAGCGACGTGTAAATGAATCCCGCGAAGGGATGGAGCAAGCTCGCCTTGCTGTTCAAGAAACCCGCGTCCGTCGCGAGTCTATTGCCGAACAATTCACGGCCACTAATTTTGATTTAGTTGATGTGCAGCAAGGCCTTTCAGCTGTAGCTGATGTGCCAAGCTGGGAAACACAATTAAGTGAAATTCGCGTCGATATAGAAAAACTTGGGCAGGTTAATCTTGCTGCAATAGATGAGTTAAAAGAGAATACTGAGCGCAAAGAATATTTAGATAGACAGTTCACTGATCTAACGTCTGCGCTCACTACCTTAGAAGAAGCTATGCATAAAATTGAGAAAGAAACACGCACACGCTTTGATGATACTTTTAATAAAATTAATGCAGGGTTGAAAGAAAAATTTCCGCGGCTCTTTGGTGGTGGACATGCTTATCTTGAGCTATCAGGCGATGACCCTCTTACTGCCGGTGTGGCGGTTATGGCGCGCCCACCGGGTAAGCGCAATAGCACTATATCGCAACTCTCTGGCGGTGAAAAAGCTTTAACTGCTGTTGCCCTAGTGTTCTCTATATTTGATTTAAATCCAGCACCATTTTGTCTTTTGGACGAAGTCGATGCTCCACTCGATGAGAATAACGTTGGGCGCTTCTGTGAGATTGTTCGGGAAATGGCGCAGCGCGTGCAATTTATTTTTATAACGCATAACAAGTCTACTATGGAACTCGCATCACAATTATTGGGGGTTACCATGACGGAGCCTGGTGTGTCACGCCTTGTCGCAGTAGATGTGGATGAGGCTGTTCGTCTTGCGGCCCTGTAATTTATGAGCGATCTACGCATGGCGCTATTGGTGCTCGGTGGGGTATTGATCCTTGTGATTGTTGTGTGGGAGTTGCTTCACCGTCGCATTGCTCAGCGGGATGCTGATGTATCGCAGGAGGTGGCTCATAAAGATCCCTTAATGCAAACCCATCGCGACGCAGAACGCCGTATTGAACCCTCCATGTCGATGACTGATATTGATATTCGTAATCCTGTGCGTGAGCCTCGACTAATTGATTTAGATTCTGCAGAAATGTCACTTGAAGATAGCGGCGAGAGTATCCCTATCATGGGGGGTGATAGTTTGGAATTTTCTACTACGGTGGTAGCACCTAACACACCTACGATTGTATCTACTATTACAGTCGGGCCAGTACTTACGAGTCCTGTGACTATTTTTCCTGAATTAAGATTGGAGTGGCCGCCAGCTGATCGTCGCCAGATTCTAGCAATTCGCGTTATTGCCCGTGGACAGGCTCGCTTTACAGGTTCTAACTTACGCCAAGCACTTTTAGGTGAAGGCTTCATCTTTGGTGAAATGAAAATTTTTCATCACCCTATCGCTGATGGTCGGGTTGTTTTAAGCGCAGCAAGTTTGACTAATCCCGGTAGTTTTAATTTAACTACTATGGATAGTGATTCATTCTTAGGATTAAATTTATTTGCTGTTTTGCCTGGTCCTATTTCAGGGGCTCAAATAGTTGAAAAATTATTATCTACTGGTCAGCGTTTAGCTCAACGTCTAGTTGGTGATGTGTTAGGTGCTAAAGGTCAAGCACTAGATAGTCTATGCTTAGCTCAGATGAAGAGCGAGGCTGTTGCCGCTGATTTACTTTCACAGCCTGCCGGCAATTAAGCCTATGAATATCGAGAGCCGCATTGCTAACTTGCGAGCTCTCATAGAGCAGAATAATTATTTTTACCACGTACTTGATGAACCGAAATGTTCTGATGCTGAATTCGATCAATTGATGAGAGAATTACGCGAGTTAGAGACGCAGAACCCAGAGTATATGACGGCTAATTCGCCTACCCAACGTGTGGGAGGTGCGCCTTTAGATGCATTTACTGAAGTACGTCATCTTTTGCCCATGCTGTCTTTAGACAATGCATTCACGGAGCAAGATGTTTTGGATTTTGATCGGCGTGTGCATGAGCGTCTAGGCTCTGATGGCCCTTTAGAGTTTTCAGCAGAGCCTAAGCTTGATGGTTTGGCAATCAGCGTTCGCTTTGAGAAGGGTATATTAGTGCGTGCTGCTACACGTGGTGATGGCACAACCGGTGAAGATGTTACCGCTAATGTTCGTAGCATCCTCTCCCTACCTTTGCGCCTACAGAATAACCCCCCTGATGTTCTTGAGGCGCGGGGCGAAGTGTATATGCCAATAGCCGGGTTTGAGCGCATGAATGCGCAAGCTGCTGAGCGTGGGGATAAGATTTTTGTCAATCCACGTAACGCTGCTGCTGGTAGTTTGCGGCAGTTAGATCCTCGAGTCGCAGCAACTCGACCCTTGGACTTATTTTTCTATGCGGTGGGGGTGGTGGAGGGTATGAATCAGCCGCGTCGCCACACTGAATTACTTGCGCAACTACGCCATTGGGGTTTACGCACCTGCCCAGAGATTCGTGTTGTAGCCGGTGTACAGGGGTGCCTAGATTATTTTAAATTGATGAGCTCTCGACGCACGTCTTTACTTTATCAAATTGATGGTGTCGTTTATAAAGTAGATGACTTGCTTGCCCAGCGTGATCTTGGATTTGTTTCTCGCGCGCCACGTTGGGCAATTGCGCATAAGTTTCCTGCTGATGAGGTAATGACTGTGTTGCGTGAGGTTGAATTTCAAGTGGGACGTACCGGCGCGCTTACTCCGGTAGCCAGATTGGTGCCGGTGTTTGTAGGGGGGGTTACTGTAAGCAATGCGACTCTACACAATATGGATGAAGTGGCACGTAAAGGCATTCAGATCGGTGATACCGTCGTAGTGCGCAGGGCAGGTGATGTTATTCCAGAAATAGCGCGAGTATTGTTAGATCGTCGACCAACAACAACACAAGTGATTAAATTGCCTCTCCGATGTCCAGTATGCGATTCACTTGTTGCGCGAGATCCAGAGAGCGTCATCGCGCGGTGTACTGGTGAGTATCGCTGCAGTGCGCAGCGCAAAGAAAGATTGCAGCACTTTGCTTCGCGCCGGGCCTTAAATATCGTGGGGGTTGGTGAGAAACTCGTTGATCAGTTAGTTTCATCTGGTCTTGTTCATGACCCCGCTGATTTTTTCTCATTAACACGCGAGACAGTAGCCTCAATTGATCGTGTTGGTCTGAAGTCCGCAGATAATATTATAAATGCTATTCAAATCTGCAAAGATACTACGTTTGCTCGACTGCTCTTTGCTCTAGGTATTCGTGATGTCGGTGAAACAACTGCTGCTGCGCTTGCGGAAGAGTTTGGCTCATTCGATTTTTTGATGAATGCTAATCTCGAGCGAGTGCAGACTGTGTCTGATGTGGGTCCTGTGGTTGCTGGACATGTTGTGGATTATTTTTCCAATAATGATAATAAACTTTTAGTGGGGCGTCTGCTGTCTGCTGGTATTAAATGGCCTATCAAGTCAGCAGCCAATGTTATTGAGCAACATTTAATAGGTTTAATTTTTGTAATTACTGGAACCTTAGACAGCCTCTCTCGAGATGCTGCTGAAGATGCATTGCGTGCGCTAGGTGGGCGCATATCTGGCACTGTATCTAAAAAAACTAGTTATTTAATTGCAGGCGCTGAAGCTGGTTCGAAATTACGAAAAGCAGAGGAGCTCGGCATTCCTATCCTTAATGAAGCGTCACTTCTTCAAATAATTAACTCGAAAAAAATCTGCTGAGACAAAAACTCAGCAGCTAATTTTTTATAAGCTGTAAATAATCAGCTAAGAAATTTATATTTTCTTTACTATCTTTGCAGCTTTCACTAATTCGTTACTGTAGGCACGCATCTTATTGCTCATAACTAACTGAGCCAGTTGTTTTTTGGCGTTATCATCAAAGGGCGGGGGGGTCAGTTCACGAGTATCATCTAGACGGATGATGTGCCAGCCAAACTGTGTCTGTACAGGCTTCGCAGTGGTTTCGCCTTTCTGGAGGGCAACTAGTGCATCAGCAAAAGGCTTGACCATGCTTTCTGCAGTAAACCAACCAAGATCGCCACCATTTTTCCCAGAGGGGTCTAGTGAGTCTTTGGCAATGGATTCAAACTTTTGTCCTTTCTTAAGGCGATCTAGCATTTCCAAAGCATAGGTTTCTGATTGAACTAAAATGTGGTGAGCACGGTATTCATTGCGGCCAAGTTTTGCTATTTGCACATCGTACTCAGCGCGTAGTTCTTGATCAGTTGGTGACTTATTTTTTAAGTAGTTCTTGGTAGCGGCTTGTTGGAGCACATTCAAACGTGAAAGTTCAATTGCAGCAGCCGTTTCACTTTCTTTATCTAAACCTTCTTTTTGTGCCTGAGCTGCAATAACGTGCATATCAATGAGTGAATCGAGCGCTTTAGCCTTTTGTTCAGCATTTAACTCACTGACAGCGCGTCCTGCAGCAGCATTGACGTAAAAGTCAAAACTGGTCTGCTTGATCACGGTACCGTTGATAGTGGCAACAACTACATTGGCCGCATCTTTTGTGGCACCAGATTTGCTTCCATCAATACCAAGTTTTTGGCAGCCCATAAGGGTCATAGCCAGAGTGCTAATTATCAGTAAACGGGTGATCTTCATGTCGTTCTCGCATTCAAGTGGATGGAAGGTCCTATTATGAGGGTAAATGAGCTTCAATCGACAGTGCATGAATCTCGCGACCCATTAAATCGCCCACAGCATCGTATACCAAGCGGTGTCGGGCTAATGGCAATAGGCCTACAAAATGCTGGGAACTAATGACAACCTTAAAATGTCCGCCTCCTTGGCGAGCACCGATATGGTTGACATGCGCCGCGCTGTCATCTTCTAATTCTAGCCGTTGGGGCGTTAGCGCCTCTATCAATCGCTCGCGTAGCACTTTGATACGCTCTGCACTCATGTCGTGATCGATCGCGATCTGAGTAGCCAAAACATCTGCACTAAGACAAAAATCATCGTTAGGGCCGTGATACCGAAGACCTTAAAGTTCACCCAAATAGCTTCAGAGAAGTGGCGTGCAACCCAAATGTTAAGGGTTCCCATACAGGAGTAGAAGAGGACCCAAATTAGGTTTAGTTGGCGCCACTTGGATGCCGAAACGGCACGGAATATCTCGGGGGTTGCCCCACTTAGGAGGCGTTCAGCTAAGGTTTTTTGAGTTAAAAACTGGCTACCTAAAAAAGCTAACCCAGTAACCCAGAAGAAAACTGTCGGCTTCCAAATGATAAATCGTTGGTCATGCAGTACTAGTGTGGCGCTACCGAAAACTAACACTAGAGCGGCACT
>SHZO01000057.1 GCA_009692285.1 Gammaproteobacteria bacterium
GGTATCGAGCCTTCATTTGCACATCACTATTCACGTAACGTAATTCGAGAAGGTAAGAAGTCTAAAGAAAAAGTAGATGTGTTCTCCTTTGAGTTGCTAGCCTATCGTGAGCTCATTAATCCGCGCTCTGTGCCTAATGCTACTAACGTTGCCGATAAGCTTCCTGAGTATTTCACAACGGCTGATGACATTGAGCCTAAAGCTCATGTTGACATTCAGGCTGCTTCGCAAAAATGGATTGATTCTTCAATTTCTAAGACGGCTAATGTCCCTACTAATTTTAATTACGAGAAATTTAAAGATATTTATCTTTATGCTCATGAAAAAGGTTTGAAGGGCTGCACGACTTTCCGTTTCAATCCAGAAGCTTTCCAAGGAGTGCTGGTTAAAGAGGAAGACCTTAAGAGCACAACTTATGTATTTACGCTTGAAGATGGCAGTGAAGTGTCAGTTCAGGGCAATGATGAGATCGAATATGACGGCGAAAAGCATTCTGCTGCAAATCTCTTTGATGCTTTGAAAGAAGGCTATTACGGTAAGTTCTGAGGATTCTGATTAATGTCTGCCATCAAGATCGACAGCAAGATTACTAAATACCGAGTACAAAAATCGGTGTCTGAAGGAACTGTGCCAGCCACTGTGACTGAGATCCCTGCAGAACGGTTAGCCAGTGGTGGAAAAGTTATTCGTCTCACTGAAGAAGTGCAGCGTCCTGAGGTATTGATTGGCTCTACTTACAAGATCAAAACGCCCGTCTCTGATCATGCTATGTACATCACTATTAACGACATTATCTTAAACGAAGGCAGCGAGCATGAGCAAAGACGCCCCTTCGAAGTGTTTATTAACTCTAAGAACCTGGATCACTACCAATGGATTGTTGCGCTCACTCGCATAATCTCCGCAGTGTTTCGAAAAGGTGGTGACGTTACTTTCTTGGTGGAAGAGTTGAAGGCGGTCTTTGATCCACGGGGTGGTTATTGGCAGCCCGGCGGTAAGTTCATGCCTTCGTTGATCGCTGAGCTCGGCTATGTCATAGAAAAACACATGCAAACTATTGGTATGATTCGTAAGTTCGTGCTCGATGAGCACCAACAAAAACTAGTCGACGATAAACGCGCGGAATACGACTCGCGTGCTAAACAAACAGATGCTTTTGCAAAGTCACATTTTCCTGATGGTGCCCAGCTTTGCATTAAATGCAGCACAGCGGCTGTGGTGATGATGGATGGCTGCATGACCTGTTTGAATTGCGGCGAATCGAAGTGCGGCTAATCCTTTAGGTCATCCTATAATGGGTGGTATGCACTGCCGCTCTCTACTTGTTCTAGCCTGGCTAGGCCTTAGTGCCTCGTGCTTTGCTCATGAGAGCTTGCCTGTTGTTACTCAGGTTATCGTACATAAATCTGAGCGCCGTTTAATGCTAATGCAAGGAGATCAGGTTCTGCGTAGCTATCACGTAGCGCTTGGTCTTGCTCCTACCGGCGACAAGCAATCTGAAGGTGATTTTCGTACCCCTGAGGGTCATTATTTGCTTACACGCCGCAATCCGCGCAGCAACTACTTTCTATCCATGTTGGTTTCTTATCCCAATGACCTGGATCGAGCGGATGCTCGTAAACTTGGCATGCGCCCTGGGGGCGCGATTATGGTCCACGGCTTGCCTAATGATTTACGCAAACCAATGGATTACTACTCAACGAAAGATTGGACCAATGGCTGTATTGCGTTGAGTAACTCCGACATGATCGAGTTTTGGTTGCTGGTTAAAAGCAATACCCCAATTGACATCCAACCCTAAAAGGTAATTAGCATGGAAAGTAGTATTGTCGTTCCAGAATTTGTGGATGCACGTGTTGCACCAAGTGGTGCTTTGGAAAGTTTATCGCAAGAAGAAATTGAAAAGCTACTCTCCAGTGGCCAAGGTGGTTTATATCCCTTGTTTCGACAGTGTGCACTTGCGGTCTTGAACGCGGGCAGCGACACAGACAATGCTCGCGATATATTCGAAAAATACAAAGATTTCGATATTAAGATTGTGCGTCATGCCTGGGGCGTTAAATTAGAAATTAAAAATGCCCCAGCTTCTGCTTTTGTTGATGAGAGAATGATTCGTGGAATAAAAGAATTGCTTTTTGCAGTTTTACGGGATGTGGTCTACATAGCAAATGAAATAATTGAGAGTGAGCGGTTTGATCTAAGCAAATCTAAGTCTATTACAAATGCTGTTTTTTATATCTTACGTAACGCGCGCATGCTCGAGCATAAAATGCCACCTAATTTGGTGGTCTGTTGGGGTGGACACTCAATCAATAGTGAAGAGTATAAATACACTAAGAGTGTTGGATATGAGTTGGGTTTGCGCGGGTTAGATGTTTGCACGGGATGTGGGCCAGGTGCAATGAAAGGGCCCATGAAAGGAGCTGCTATAGGGCACGCAAAACAGCGTATCTCTAAGGGTAGGTACATTGGTATAACTGAACCGGGAATTATTGCCGCCGAACCTCCCAATCCCATCGTTAACCATCTCGTGATTATGCCGGATATTGAGAAACGCCTAGAAGCCTTTGTTAGACTAGGGCATGGGATTGTAGTGTTTCCAGGAGGCGCGGGCACCGCGGAAGAGATTTTTTATTTACTAGGTATCTTGCTTGATCCGGCAAATGCTAATCAACCGTTTCCGGTCGTCTTAACAGGACCTAGAAGTAGTGCCGCCTATTTTGAACAAATTACTAAGTTTCTAATTGGCACACTAGGTCAAACCGCTGCCGCACGTCTGCAGGTTGTTATTGATGATCCGGCTGAAGTAGCGCGCATCATGGATAGAGGCGTAGATGAAGTGCGAGAATATCGACGGCTACATGGGGACTCTTATAACTATAATTGGCTACTACATGTAAGTGCAGAATTGCAGCGACCATTTGTAGTTGATCATGCGGCGATGTCTACCTTGCAATTACACCGAGACCAACCTGCGCATAAGTTTGCAGCAGATTTACGCCGCGCTTTTTCTGGTATTGTTACCGGCAATGTTAAAGAGAGTGGTGTGCGAATGATTGAAAAGCACGGCCCTTTTGAGCTCGTGGGCGACCCTTTAGTGATGGACATGTTAGATTCTCTATTGGCTGCTTTTGTAGTGCAACATCGCATGAAATTGCCAGGGCCTGCCTACGTTCCTTGTTATCGAATTGTTAAACAGTGAAGGTTCTCTCATGACTGATAAAGTAGAAAAACATGGTTTTCAAGCAGAGGTGCGCGAATTACTGCAATTGATGATTCATTCGCTTTATAGCCACCGTGAGATATTTTTGCGTGAGTTAATTTCAAATGCTTCAGATGCAAATGACAAATTACGTTTTTTAGCGCTTTCTACCCCAGGGTTATTTTCTGGCGAAGCAGATCTAAAGATATGGGTGAGTGTAGATAAAGAGTTGAGCACTATCACGCTGCGTGATAATGGTGTAGGCATGTCGCGCGAAGAAGTTATTACAAATTTAGGAACTATCGCTAAATCAGGCACTAGTGAGTTCTTTAAGCGTCTATCTGGCGATCAACAGAAAGATTCTCAACTTATTGGTCAGTTTGGCGTGGGTTTTTATTCTGCCTTTATTGTTAGTGACGAGGTAGAAGTTTTTACGCGCAAAGCTGGCGAGCCCCCAGCTAATGGAATACGCTGGGCTTCAAAAGCTGATGGTGATTTTACTGTAGAGTCGGTTGATCTTGAAGCGCGTGGCACTCGCATTGTGTTGCACTTAAAAGATGATGCCAAAGAATTTTCTGACGCATGGCGTGTTCGTTCGTTGGTCCGACGATATTCGGACCATATTGCCTTCCCGGTACTGATGCCAAAAGAAGGTGAAGATAGTTTGGACTGGGAAGTCGTTAACCAAGCACAGGCGCTTTGGGTTAGGTCGCGCACCGACATAAAAGACGAAGAGTACAAGGAATTTTATAAGCATATTGCCCATGATTTTGCTGAGCCTTTAGCATGGAGTCATAATAAAGTTGAGGGTAAGCGGGAATATACTTCTTTACTATATTTACCAGCGCGCGCGCCATTTGATTTATTTCAACGTGATGCTGCGCGTGGGCTGAAGCTCTATGTGCGGCGCGTCTTTATTATGGATGATGCTGAGCAGTTTTTACCGATGTATCTACGTTTTTTGCGTGGCATAGTAGATTCTAATGATTTGCCCTTGAATGTGTCGCGCGAGCTTCTTCAACAAGATAGTGAAGTAGAGGCTATGCGTACGGCGCTCACGCGTCGCGCCTTGGATTTATTAGCGCGCTTACTTAAAGATGAGCCGGAGAAATATGTCTCATTTTGGCGTGAATTTGGCGCCGTTCTTAAAGAGGGTATGGGCGAAGATGTCATTAACCGGGAGCGAATTTTCCCGTTGTTGCGTTTTAATTCTACTTATGAAGATTCTGATGAACCTAAGGTTACTTTAGCTGACTACCTTTCGCGTATGAAACCAGGGCAAGAACGTATTTATTATGTTATTGCAGATTCTCTCGCTGCAGCTCGGGGTAGTTCCTATCTAGAAATTTTGCGAACCAAGGGTATTGAGGTGCTCCTTCTGACCGATCGTGTGGACGAATGGATGATGGGTCATGTGCGAGAGTTTGAAGGCAAGCGCTTTAAGGATGTGGCTCGCGGCGATTTAGAACTCGGGGCGCTTGCTGATGAAGCGGATAAGACTACAGCCGAAGCTATTCTTTTTGAAAATTCTGATTTTCTTAAGCGCTTGAAACTATCTTTAGGAGAACGGGTAAGTGAAGTGCGTGTGAGTGCGCGCCTTACAGATACGCCAGCCTGCTTGATTTTATCTGAAGGTGATATGGGTGCCCAAATGCGACGCATCATGGCTGCTTCAGGGCAGGTCGTTCCAGAGAGTAAACCTGCGATGGAGTTGAATCTGGAGCATGCATTGATTAAGCGTCTAAAAACTACGGAAGTTGCTGTCGATTTCGACGACCTTGCTTTGCTTGTACATGATCAAGCAAATTTATCTGAATCTGGAACGGTGACTAATCCAGGTGAGTTTGTACGTCGTTTAAATAGATTGCTCGGACAGCTAATGCAATGAGTAAGCGGCCTTCTGAGTTACGCGATAAACTTTCACCATTAGCTTTTGAGGTAACACAAAAAAAAGTCACAGAACGCGCCTATAGTGGCCTCTACAATGATCATAAAGAATATGGTTTGTATTACTGTGTTTGTTGTGATTTAGCTCTGTTTGCCTCTGAGGCTAAATATGACTCAGGGTCAGGGTGGCCAAGTTTTCACACACCTTTAGCTATTGATTGTGTGCGCGAGATACGCGATGTGAGTCACGGCATGACTCGTATTGAAGTAGTCTGTATTGCTTGTAGTGCACATTTGGGCCATGTGTTCTCAGATGGCCCTAAACCCACCGGTTTACGTTACTGTATTAATTCAGTTTCTTTACATTTTAAATCCCCTCCAGAGGCCAACTAATGATGCGTGTATTCATCATCCTAGCGTTATTAATGGCGCCGCTGGTGCTGACCTTTTCTATTTCAACACAAGGATCTCAAATGTCTCAGGCCGTATTAACTCAGATCGAAGTAGTCCCTGGTTCAGGTGATGCCATCACAGCTGGAAAAACAGCTGTTGTTCATTACACCGGTTGGTTGTATGACGAGGAAGCTGCTGATCATAAAGGTAAGAAGTTTGATAGTTCGCGTGATCATGGCGACACTTTTGCATTTCGAGTGGGTGCAGGTGAAGTCATCAAAGGATGGGATCAAGGTGTGCTGGGCATGAAGGTGGGGGGGCAAAAGCAACTCATCATTCCTGCTGATTTAGGCTACGGTGCGAGAGGTGCGGGGGGAGTTATTCCGGGCGGCGCAACTTTAATTTTTGATATTGAACTCATAGCTATTCGCTGAGCCTTTGATTATCCAAGGAGTAGCAGGTGATATCGAGCTTGTGCTTGATTTGCCTGTTTCCAATTTCACAGAGGGTTCACCGCGCGCATTTGCAGTGTGCTGCCACCCACATCCGCTCTTTGGTGGGTCTTTGTCTAATAAAGTTATTGATACAGTTGCACGCAGTTTTGTGGAGGCCGGTGTGCCTACAGTTCGCTTTAATTTCCGTGGTGTGGGTGCTTCACAGGGCATACACGACAAAGGTCTTGGCGAATTAGATGATTTAGCTTCAGTTGTGGCTTGGGGCCGTTCAAAATGGCCTGGAATACCCGTATGGCTTGGAGGATTCTCTTTTGGGTCCTGGGTGGTACTGCGCGCCCAGGCCGCTCTTTCCCCTGCCATACTTGTGACCATTGCTCCACCGGTGGGGCGATGGGATTTTTCTGGGGTTAGCTTGCCGCTTTGCCCCTGGTTGATCGTTCAGGGCGAAGACGATGAATTGGTTAATGCGCAGGCGGTACAGGTTTGGGTAAACTCCTTTGGCTCCGTGGCACAAAATTGCATGGGCCAAGTAGTGCTTGTACCTAAAGCAGAGCATTTCTTCCATGGCCGACTAGCTGAATTACGTGCCGCCATAATGGCATTTATTACAATTGCCGCGTAGGTCAGCTAGTGGAAAAATTGATGGCATTGTTTTCTAATTTCTGAACTTAGTAGATTTTTGGTTGTCCTAAATCGCAGTAAACTAGATTTTGGGAGATATTTAAGATGAAACATATGTCTTGTTTAGCTGTTGTCACTCTTTCAGTATTGAGCGCAACATGGGCCAGTGCAGCACGCCATGAGCGTGGGGAGCGTCAGATGTTTGGCCATGCAGGCTTAGAAATTGGTCATGGACGGATGATGGTACGTCTGGCTGACCGGCTTGGTTTATCTGAGGAGCAAAAGATTAAGATTAAAGCTATGCGAAAAGCTTCACTTCCAGAGATAAAAAAGATTCGTGGACAAATAAAACAAACCACCTACAAGTTGCGCGAATCTTCCCCGGGAGATTCGAATTACACAGCTATTATTGGTGAGAATAGTAAGCGTATAGCTGAATTGAATAGTCAGTTGATCCTTCAATCCGCTCATTTACGCAGCGATGTTTGGCAAGCACTAAACCCTGAGCAACGGCTTAAACTTGAGACCTTGCAGGCTAATAGGCACAACCGTACGCGAGATCGCAGGATGGATGATAGACGAGGTGAAAGCCACCACCGACGGCGTGAAAAAACAAATTAAAATAAACGTATTAAAAGCAAATAATAACTAAAAAAAAGCCCGAAACAAATTAATGTTTCGAGCTTTTTATATCAAACGTAAGAATAAATATCTTAGTTAACCATACTTTTTAAGTTTTTCAGCGGCAGGGCACGAATTTTTTTCGAAGCTGGCTTGGCTTTAAAAGTCATCTTCTCGCCATTGAAAGGGTTGATCCCATCACGAGCCTTAGTGGCAGGTTTTTTGACAACCTTCAATTTGGCAAGTCCGGGTAGAGTGAACATGCTGTGGGCACGCAGGCTCTTTTTAATAATGCCATGTAAGGAATCAAACACTGCAGATACATTTTTTCGGGACAGTTCAGTGTCTTTTGCGATTAGGTTGAGAATATCTGATTTAGTAGGTGGGCCGCTTGTCTTTGCCATCGTGTAGGTGCTCCTTAAAATTTTTAATTGTGAGTGTGAATTCACACTCGTAACAAACATAGCACAGACTTGCGGTTATGGTAGTCTTTTTTTCAAATTAGTCTGAAAATCAGGCTATTTACAAAATTAATCTAAATTATGGTTGTTTAATTAAATATATAAGTACCTGCAGAATTAACCCAGCCCATAGTGGCGATAAGTCAACTCCAGCCAAGTTAGGAATGGCTTGGCGAATACGATCCAATACGGGTTCACACAGTGATTCGAGAAGCGATTGAAGTGGTGATTGAATTCCCGGAGCAATCATTGAGAGGAGTGCATAGATAAAAATAGCCCAGAAATATAGGGATAATCCGCTATTAAGTAAATCAAATACGGGTAAAAGCAACCAATGCAGGCCCTCTGGTAGACTCATTCCAAATATTAAATGTAGTATGCCGATTTTTAGTAGGGCAATCGCGAGTAAGGCAGCGATTGAGGCGTTATCTAGTTGGCCTCTTGAGGGCAAGATTCGTCGTAATGGTTGAATGAGCCAGTTAGTCATTTGTAACACGGACTGGCCGATTGGATTTCGAAAATCTGCTCGAGTCCATTGCATCATTAAGCGAAGCAAGAAAACAAAATATAATAGCGAGAATAGGTTGCTAACTAAGAAGGAAAGGATCGATTGCATCGGCTGCAGGCTCCTGTGAAAACAAGGTCTTAGGATCCAAATTGTGTAGAGAGCTCGTTGCTGCGAGTGACTGCAGCCTGCACCGCTGTGGCTACGATGGCATCGAAACCACTTTTTTCAAAGCTTTTTAGTGCAGCTTCCGTGGTGCCGCCGGGTGAGGCTACTGCAATCCGTAGCGCGGAGAGATCACGCTCCTGGGCTACCATTGCGCCAGCACCATGAAGTGTTGCTGCGGCTAATTCAGTAGCTATAGCAAGACTGAGACCTTGCGCTTGCCCGGCTTTTGCTAAGGCTTCAGCAAACAAGAAGAAATAAGCTGGACCACTACCAGAAATTGCAGTGACAACATTCATCTGGTTTTCATCTTCGACCCAAATAGTGCTACCTGCTGTGGCGAGTAAAGCAGTGGCACGTGCTCGCAATTGAGGGCTAAGACCAGGGTTTGCAAAAAGTCCAGTGGCCCCTGCGCCTAGTAGAGCCGGGCGATTGGGCATCGCGCGCACGATAGGTAGGTCAGACCCACAGAGTGTGGTTAGATCAGCAACGCTTAAACCTGCTGCTACTGAGATAATTAGGGGGGTAGCCTTTGCCAGTGCTGTTTGAAGAGGGTGTAAAACAGCAGCCATATCTTGTGGTTTAACACAAAGGACTAGTACTTGGCTGTCGGCAATTAAGGCTGTGTTATCGGCGCTTGTACACACCCCAAAATCTTTCTCGAGAGCTGCTCGTGTTAGTGAGTTAGGTTCGCCTAATGTAATAGATGAGGCGTTAACGCCACTTCGGCACAATGCAGCAATCAGGGCGCGACCCATATGCCCGCCTCCTAAAAATCCAATTCTTAATAATTCCATACGTGAATTGTAGTCAGTCTATCTTCGGAGGTAGAGGGGTTCGAGTGCCAAAAAGTGAGCTACCAATACGCAGGTGGGTGCTGCCCGCGCTAACCGCCGCCTCTAGATCGCCGCTCATACCCATAGATAGGGTGTCTAAATAAGGATGTAATTCACATAACTGCTGTTGTAAGTCACGCAAAGCGCAAAACCATCGCGCCTGTGCGGGCAGGGTACTCTCAATAGGGGGTATAGCCATTAGGCCACGTAATTGTAGGCGGGGTGCGGCGGCTACTGTCTCGATCAAGGCAGGCAACTCACTGCAGTGAATACCTCCCTTGCC
>SHZO01000058.1 GCA_009692285.1 Gammaproteobacteria bacterium
TCTGGAGGCAACCTTTACGCCTTTGGACAAGGCTTGAGCAAGACAGATAGCAAAGCCGCACATGTACAGAGATTCATTTCGGAGAAGTTTTCAAGTCTTAAACCTAAACGAATATTAGATATGGGATGCTCTGCAGGCTCCTCTAGTGTTCCCTATGCACAAGCATTTCCTGATGCTGATGTCCATGCCATCGACGTCGGTAGTGGCATGCTACGTTATGCACATGCGCGAGCCCAGTCACTTGGTGAATCAGTACACTTTCACCAAATGGATTGCGCTTCAACTAGATTCCCTGATGCATACTTTGATCTGATTGTTTCACATAACTTGATGCATGAAATTTCGAGTTCCACCCGGCGTGGCATGCTTAAAGAAAGCTACCGTCTTTTACGCTCTGGTGGTGTGTGTATACATCAAGATGTGCCATTGCGCTTTACCGGGCTGTCAGAGTTTAAAAAATTTGATATGTCTTGGGACACACTTAATAACAATGAACCTTTCTGGGAGGTTTATGCTAACGCAGATCTGTTACCTGAATTACTCGACGCAGGTTTTGATTCAGAATGCACACATGTTGGGAGCTTACCGGCATCAACAGGATCGTTACCATGGTTTGTCGCTTGTGCTTGGAGAAAATAATGAACGATATCAATATAACTCGTACTTTCCCCATAAATAATTTTGTCACAAGCTTCATTGATGGTGAGTCAGTTAAAAAAAATATGCATGGTGAAGATATAGCAGTCATAAATCCAACTAATGAAGAAACAATTAGTCAACTACGAGAAGCAGATGATAATGAAGTAGATCTCGCTGTTGCCTCAGCACGAAGAGCCTTTGATAAAGGCAATTGGCCACGCATGGACATTAATGATCGCAAAGATATTTTGTACTCTATTCGTGATCATCTACGTAGAAATTCTGAAGAATTAGCCTATCTTGAATGCCTAAACACTGGGTTACCACTACAAAGTGTTCGAATACATGTAGCACGCATGGCGCGTAACTTTGAATTCTTTGCTGAAGTTGCAAGTAACGTACATGGTGAAACATATACCCAAACTGCAGGGTATCTAACTTACGTAACACGAGAACCTAAGGGCGTGGCAGCATGCATTGCGCCGTGGAATGCACCGCTTGCCTTAGCCTCTATGCGCGTAGCCAGTTGTATCCCTTGGGGAAATACTTGCGTATTGAAACCATCTGAATATACGCCCCTTTCTATGCGTCGTATGGTTGAAATTTTTCACGAAGCTGGCTTACCCTCTGGCGTAGTAAATTTAGTAAATGGACGCGGTGCAGTCACAGGTAACGCTTTAGTTAATCACCCAGATATCGATATGATCGGCTTCACTGGCGGAACCACTACAGGACGTGCCATTGCAGCAACAGCAGGGAAAAATTTGAAACCCGTGGCTCTAGAATTAGGCGGAAAATCTGCTAACATAATTTTTGATACTGCTAATTTAGAGCTTGCATTAGATGGAGCGCTAGCAGGGATTTTTGGTAACAATGGGCAACAATGCTTAGCTGGTTCCCGGATTCTTTTACAGCGAAAAATAGCCGATACTTTTATTGAGAAATTTATAGCTCGCGCAAAAAAAATACGCATTGGTGACCCAATGCTCGCGACTACAGAAATTGGACCACTTGCTTTCCGTGGGCATATGGAACGTGTCCTATCTTTTGTTGATATCGCCAAAAGTGATGGAGCAGAAATCCTCACCGGTGGTAAGCGCTCACCCGCCCACGAGAAAGGCTGGTTTATCGAACCTACAGCTGTATTAGCTAAATCGAATGAAGCTCGAGTATGCCAAGAAGAAATTTTTGGCCCTTTTGCTACTTTTCTCATATTCGATACTTTGGAAGAGGCTATCAGTATCGCTAATAATTCTAAGTACGGCCTCGTTAACTATGTTTGGTCTGATAATCTCAATACAGTGATGCGTTGTTCTCGGGATATACGCGCTGGTACAGTATGGGCTAATACTCCAATGATGCGTGAGCTACGCGCGGCTTTTGGTGGATACAAAGAATCTGGCATTGGTCGCGATGGACCACAAGCAAGCCTAGAATTCTTTACTGAACTAAAAGCAACAATTATTCCAATCGATCCCGTAAAAATGCATCGCTACGGAGTTTAAATTTTTAATAAGAAATCTCTTGAAGCCTGAAATTTTATTTTATATTACTCTGCGTTCAGAAATTGCATAATTACATCAGCTTTTCGTTTTATTGCGTTTGGTGCACTAGCATTCTTAAATATAATTTGTTGTGAGCCAGCAATTAATGCTGCAGCTTCAGGGACCCCTAGTTTTAGGGGATCTGTGTCATCACACATTACTAAAGAAGGTATATTGATCATTGGCAAGCGCTCCCGATCAGCATGCGCAAAGGCTGCACGATATGCGTGGTGGTAGGTACCAATCGATTTAAGAACTTCGACCGTAGTTCGGTGCAGATTTTCTTTAGAAGGTGCATCTATACCTCGTAAATGTGCGGCGTCTTTTCGAAAATATGGAAAAAACCAACCCTGATCACGTACAAAATTCCAAGCCCAATGAAATTGAGTCCCGAATACATCCAACTCAATCTCTGGAGCATAATTAGCTAATAAATCTGCTTTATCTTCAGGGCTGAACATCGCAATACCATCTAGGATGACACGACCGAAACGGTCGGGACGTGCAATTGCCATCTCCGCTACAATATGTGCACCAGTATGCGTTCCATACAAATCCACCTTATCAAGACCCAAAGCATCCATCACTCGGAGACTAGAATTGGCGTAATAGGCAATATCAGGCACAATCGGTGCTGCAGGCGCGGAATCTCCATTACCCAACGTATCTGGTGCATAGACTGTACGGGTACACCCAAACTCGGCAATTAACCCTGTTAAACCCAGAGCAGAACTGGGCGAAGCATGGATCATCCATAAGGGTTTGGGTGATTGGCGCTGAACTGTCTCAAGCTTTATAACACTACGATAATGCACTTGTCCCTCGGAAATAGAGACAAAGTTGCGTAATATTTGCGTCATTGTATTTTTCTCCTGCATTATGCACAGATGATAATCTTACACACGACTCCAACGGCAAACGGTTATAAAGCTTCCATTATGCTCGAAGAAACTGGTCTACCCTATAGGGTGATCGAGTATAACCTTGTCAAAGGGGAAAACTTTTCCCCTGAATATTTAGCAATAAATCCTGTAGGTCGAGTGCCTACAATTGTTGATCACAGCACTAACCTCGCAGCTCCACTGAGCATCTATGGTAGCTCTGCTATTTTACTTTATCTTGCTGAAAAAACAGGTCGTTTTATGCCAACTAACATCTATAAGCGCGCTAAAGTTTATGAATGGTTAGGAATTATTGCCAGTGATGTTAGCCCAGCATTCAGCGGACAATTTGTATTTAATGTAATAGCACCAGAAAAATTACCTTGGGCCATCGAATTTTATGAAAAACTCTGCATTCGTATGTTGCACACCATGGATCTGCAGTTAAGCAAGACTCCTTATCTTGCAGGCGAGGAATATAGTATTGCCGATATAATCGGCTACCCAGTGGCACTAATATCTATGAAACGTTATCCAGGGAACTTAGAAAGTCATCCGAACATTGCACGATGGGCAGCGTTGCTCAGCGAACGCCCGGCGATACAACGTGGCATGAAGGTTCCTAGTTAAAGACTAGCACCAAACTCACAATAGTTTTCTTTTTCAACTAAATCATAAACAAATAAAAATTTTGCCATGCCAGTCAATACGCCCATAGTAATCCCTAGCTCAACGATTTGCGCATCATCAAAACTTTTCTTTAGCTCTTGATACAATTGTGCGTCTAAAACTCCTCTTGGATTAGTCAATGCTATGCGTGAAGCTAAAGTCAGTGCAGCACGCTCATCAGCAGCCCACAAAGTACTATGCTCATCACCGATCGCTTCAATTTGCTCGTTAGTCAACCCTGAAGCTTGGGCATCCAAGCGGTTTCCCCGATTGCAAAATGCACAACCATGCACAGTAGATAGACGAAGACGAATTAATTCCTTAATTCGTACTGAAACTCTTCCACTATAAAAAACTTTTTGATAGAACTCACTGTACCACTCCATTAGTTCAGGGGTATGACCCATCACTTGGATAAAAGTTGCGTCACCTCTAAGAGATGTAGCACGATCGAAAGCTGCTTGCATGACACCAGATAATGCTTCACGCGGCAACTGCGAAACTTCTGGTTTTGGCTTCATTTGGCGATTCCGACATAAGCTGCGCAGACTAGTAAAAACCAAATTATTAGTACAAATGGCCTTGTCTTAGCGAAGGTTGATTGCACTATAGTTTCGAGCTGGGGTGTACTACCGTTGGCAAAAACATTGCGTAGCGCGGGACCTAAAGGCTTACCTAATATACGAATCATAATGCCACAAAAAATGATTGCAGCAAATAGCATGAACTTTATCGCAATCCATTTAGCAAAAATATGACCCTCTCCACGCAGACTCTGAACAGAGTCCCATAATAAGCCCGCAACTAAAATAAAGCGCCAGACTAAGTCGATGGATCGCAAACGCTCCGCTAAGACTGTACCTTGATAGTGATGGATCCACCAAACGACTCCAAGCCATAAAGACCCAATAAACCACAACAATAAAAGACTTATTGTTGGAAGATTTACCAAACCAATTTCAGAGGCTAAGGAATACCCTACCGGCAGCATCAACACCAAACAATAACGCGGAATTTGGTCGATCCACCCCAAAATTTTAAGGGCTAGTTTTCGCGAATCTAATGAATATGAAGAATTACGTACAAATCGAGCAGAATAAAACACACCAATGTCACCGCCTAACCAGTAGACAAATAACAAAATATGCGCAAGCTTTAAGAGTATATAGGATTCTAGAGTCATTCAGTCTCACTCCAATGTTCGGGTAATATAAACGAAAAAAGTTACATAAAATGGACATTTTGTTAAGAGATTTACTAGAATCAAGAAATGGTTCATTCTGTATGGGTTTTCTTACATCTAATGCTATTGGTCTATTGGTTAGGCGGCGATTTGGGTGTATTTTTATTGGCAAGAGCGGCTAAAAACCCAGAATTGTCATTTGCCGAACGCGCTTTCTCACTGCGCATGGCCATGGACATAGATCTGATACCGCGCCTATGTTTTACATTAATGCTACCGATTGGGTTACACGTAACTGATACGGGGGGATTTGCGCAGATTCCTTCCTGGGCTTTCTTAATGTCATGGACAATTTCATTGGTTTGGATGTCACTAGTTTTTTGTATTCATTTCATGCAAGGAAAACCAGCTGTAACACATTTAAATTATGTGCATAGAGGACTGCAGATAGCGTTACTGGTTTTTATAGGTGCGCTTGGAATATCAGCTTTAATAGGTTTAGGTCCATTACCCGGCGGATGGTTTGGAACAAAGATTTTTTTGTTTGCATTAATTTTTGCATTAAGTATAAAAATTGATCTTTCATTCCATCCAATTTTTCCAGCCTTCATAAAATTAGCAACAGAAGGTAGCTTGCCAGAAATTGAATCTTCAATTACCAGAGCTATCGATGAAGCAATTCGCTACGTGTTAGTTTTATACATACTGTTAATTACAATTTCTTTTATCGGTGTCACAAAGTCTTTTTAGCTTTTTTTATTACAAAATTTTGGAGTCTTCATGCCAATTGCACGTATTAATAACCATGAGATGTACTATGAAGTACTTGGTGAAGGTGACCCAATTTTATGTATGGGTGGCTGGGGTACTTTCTGCCATAAAAACCACCACCACTTAGCACGAGGACTAACAGACCGTTACAAAGTAATTATTTTTGACTATCGTGGAATTTGCGATTCAACAGATGATCACGCTCTTGACTCTACTATGGAGTTACATGCAAACGATGCAATAGGTCTTTTAGATTATCTAGGTTTGAGCAACGTTCACCTTGTCGGATTGGTTGGTATGGGTGCGTGTGTCTGTCAAGAAATTGCAATACGACGACCTGATCTTGCGCGTAGCATGATTAATACTGGAGCCTGGTGCGAAATGGATCCATTTTTGTATGATCAGTTAGAAATGTTTCGTTGGTTACATAGAGACGCAGGTTTTTACGCTTTTCAAAAGGCAGTTACTTTGCTCTCCTTTACTCCGGAATACTACAACCATAATCATGAAAAATTACTTGGTATAAACGGAGGATGGAAAGAGCTTAATGGACGATTCGCTGCTCATTCACGCTTAATAGATGCATGTGTTAACTTTGAATCGCGCAGTCGATTAGATAAGATTAAATGTCCCACACTCGTATTACATGCTGCACTAGATCAAGTAACTAGTCCGCGAACTACTCTACCCATCGAAATATCTATTCCAGGTGCCATCGGGGAGAAATGGGACGACCTAGCTCATGTCGTTGCAGGAAAAGAACAAAAAATTAGATTCTGTAATCGTCTATTTAAGTGGCTAGATACGCTGCAATGAAACCTAATAATTCTAAGAGTATTCAAGCTAGCTTTCGACAAACTATTTGGCAGTCATGGCTTTCTTGGCTCTTATTATTTGCCTATGTCTGGCTTAATTTATCTACTTATAATCCTATAATTGGTGGCGCTTTAGCCTTACTAGCAATACTTTTAGCTATGAATGGTCTAGCACAGACGCAGCAGTGGTTTTTAGTTGATGATCAGCATTGGTGGAAAAGGCATCCAATTCTATATCACTTACATAAAATATTTGATGAAGGTGAGTTTGCTGGAATTTTATTTGCTTTAATTTTTTGGTTTTTTATGATTCTGCGTGGGGGCCCTATATTTGCTCAAGGCGCAGAGCATTTCGTTACAGGTCCACTCACACTCCTTGGCATTATGTCCGCAGCAAATTTAGCGGTTAGAAATATGTCAGCCCTACTTAACTGGCTTGAGCGGCGTTTAGGTCTTTACTGGGCCATTGTCATCGGTAGCTGTTTTTCATCATTTGCGTCATTAGGCGCCGCGGTATTTATTGGCGACTATTTTGTAACGCGTGTTAGTCAAAAAAATAGGGCTGCTGCAGCCACAGGGTTTGCTTCGAGTATTGGATCAGGTATGGGAATAACGCCTTTTGCTGCACCCCCAGTCTTAATTGTTTGGCCGATTCTCGTTGGTACTCTTGGATGGAACATATCTACATTAGCTTTATGGGTCGGTGTAGGTTCATTGCTACATGTACTGGTAAGTACTTGGCGTTTGCGCTCCTTAATAGATAAGGATATCCCATTACCTACGATACGGCATGGCTTCCCAACACCACTTTTAGGTTTATTGCTTATAGTAGGAGCTAATATATTAGATGCTCAGCACCTTGTAACCTGGGCGTTAAACCTCAGCGCAGGCGTAATCGCTTGGCAGGCTGGTAGGGACTATCCCTCTCGTTGGCAGGCACTAGTACTCTCACTCTTGCTTGCAGGCTTAGAACTGGTCGGGCGTGAAACTGACCCTTTCATTCAAGCAGTAGCAAACTATATACCAGTCGATTTGCCACCATTATTATTAGCTTGGATTCTTTGGTATGCCACAGCCTTTACAAGTCATTTTGCGGACAATGCTCTAGCTTCTCGCATCTTCATTGGTGTAGCAATAGCACTCGGGTCAAAACTTGATGCCCAACTTAGTGATGGATCACGGATGACTGATCTCTTAGCAGCTAGTGTCGTCTTAGGAGCAATGTGGGGTGGTTTTGCATTGATACCTGCAAACCTTCCTAACTTCAGGTTAGCTAGAGTTTTTCAAGTAACACCACAAGAATGGGCACAATCGGCATTAAAAAATTACTACCTGATCACAATATGGATTCATCCACTTTGGATTTCTGCTCTGCTTTGGGTGCCTGGACTGCTCTAATATGTTAAAGGATCTTGGCCGCTTTACTCGACTCTTACTAATTTTGAATATTTCTTTTTTTGCTATACAGCTACTAATTCCAAATTTACTTGAAGAATATTTTGCTCTATGGCCTATCGATGCGGGGTTCCAGCTCTGGCAAGTAATTAGCTATGCTTTTTTACATGGTAGTTCTTCACACCTACTTTTTAATATGCTGGGATTAGTAAGTTTTGGTAGTCCTCTTGAGAAATATTGGGGTTCCAAACGTCTACTTATTTTTTATAGCGCTAGCGTACTCGCAGCTGCAGTTACACAACTTTTTGTGACTGCACAATTAGGTCAACAGGAACCGACCGTGGGAGCGTCAGGTGGCATCTATGGTTTACTACTAGGTTTCGGGATGATGTTTCCTTACAAGCGAATTACGCCGTTAATCCCTCCTATTTCAATGCCCGCATGGGTTTTTGTTTCTATTTTTGGTAGCCTTGAATTACTGCTTGGAGTGACAGGAACGGCTGGAAAAATTGCGCATTTTGCACACTTAGGAGGCATGATAGGTGGCTTTTCTATGCTTAATTATTGGCGCACCCACCCCAAATATTAATTGTTCGCCAACGCCCACTATGCCACCGTCGGTACATGAAACTGCCAAGTAAGATGGCGTAAATCATTAAAGATAACCAACCACCTAATGCCCCTAAGCCGAACTGAGGTAAACCCGGAAACCAAGCCTGTGAGGGGGTAAAGACTAAGGTGTGGGCAAGGGGCACAAAAACTAACCACGATAATACCAAGGCAGTAACAGCAGGGACCGTAGTATCCCCTGCGGCACGCAAACAAAAACTTGATCCAAAATATAGCCCATCAAAGAGTTGGTAGGTTGCTGCTGGCAAGAGCAGCAGGAGAGCAGTTGCAACGACATCTACTCCATTAGCATCATCACTGCCTATAAACAATGGCAGAACCCATGGGCCGAATAGTAAAATTAATACTGATATAGAAAACATAAATATAGAACAGGAACAAATTATAAAGGTTCCGAGTTGCTCCGCCCAGTCGCGATTACCAGCGCCAATGGCTTGCCCCACGACAGTTATACCAGCACTCGCTAAACCAAGAGCAGGCATATAAGCGATAGATGTCAACATAATTACAATTTGCGTAGCTGCAGCACCAACTAATCCGGACTGAGTTATCATTAATTGCATTAAAGCAACACCTAAAACATCAGCCCCATACATAATACCAATAGGCAAACCGACAGCAAGCTGGCGCCAAATCATTTTTAAACGGGGTCGCCAAGTTAAACGAACTTGATAGCGCTTTGCGATATCACCAAAGAGTAAAAAATAGAATCCAGCAAAGAGACCAAAAAACTGCGCTAAATTTGTCCCCCAGGCAGAAC
>SHZO01000059.1 GCA_009692285.1 Gammaproteobacteria bacterium
TTGAAAATCCGCGTGTCGGTGGTTCAATTCCACCTCCGGCCACCATTTTTATAGGCTTTTAGCCTTTTTTAGTATTACGGTAAATCCCCTTTTCGTACCGTAATACTCTTTACCAGCGGCTTAGCTATTTCCACAGTACCCAGTTGCTTTACGAGTTTCTTATTCATAATCATTCATTAGACTGAACCCGCTTTGCAGCGGGTCCAATTATTTTGAGAAAAAAATTAGGTAGCAAGAAATACAGATAAGACTAAATAGGAGCATCAATCTGGTTAACTAAAACTTCCGTACTAGAGGCAAGAGGCACTACTAGGGCTATTTTTTTTGCTCTAGGAGCCGGCTTCTTGGCTTTAGGCTTGGCTTTAGGCTTGGCTTTAGGCTTGGCTTTAGGCTTGGCTTTAGGCTTGGTCTTAGGCTTAGCTTTAGGCTTGGTCTTAGGCTTAGCTTTAGGCTTGGTCTTAGGCTTAGCTTTAGGCTTGGTCTTAGGCTTAGCTTTAGGCTTGGTCTTAGGCTTGGCTTTAGACTTCTTAAGCTTGGCAGTAGATCTATTAGCTTTGGTCTTCTTTTTGGTTTTCATTAGTTCCTCGGAAAAATAAGTGATTTAAATAGGCTACTTTTTTAAGGTATACTTTATCCTAGTAAGACACAAGGAATACTGCAAAAAACACATGTTGACTTTAGAGTCGAAAATTTTCGTTTTCGTCACTGCATTGTTCGTCTTTGCTGTATTTGGGGCAGTTTAAGTTTCCCGGTTAGAATTTTCTCTGCAAAAAGCTAAGTGTGTGGACAACTAGCTTAATTAGATTGTTACACTCATCTTCTCTTCGATTGATGCAGCAGTCAGATTCCTGTCTTTTATTTTTTATACGTAGCAAATTCCCACTAGGCAGAACAATCTTGCCAATCGTTCTGTTGGGACCATGTTAGCCCCCCCTTCATTCTCGTGGTTGACCAGAGGTAATGCTTTAATCATCGTCTCTCCCACACGGGATTTCTGGGGCCGTTAAATCGAGCCCACTAGTAAGCATAGAGGCATCTTTATAGTGTATCGGGACGGATGCAATGCATTACTGAATGATGATTTATCTGTGGTTTGCTGGATATTGTTGTAATTAAGCTTTTCTTAGCCCTATGTTAGGTTATGTGATCTTGAAGATTAAAGTGATGTGTGGAGCACATGCGCATCTCAGATATGATAAGCGCTTGTATCAATATTGTATTTTGTAACTGTTAATGTGGATGCGTGAGTGCACTTTTTCGAATCCTGCAACGTATGAGGCGCATCAAAACTTTAAATAAATCATAAAGTAGAGTATGGCAGGGGGCAACTATGACAATCTGCTTTTTCTCTGAGATCAATTATTTCGGACAGATTTGATAACTCTGTAATATCGGTCTGCTTGTGGGCTGATGTATAATTGTCATCTTGGACATGAGTAGGGGCCCCACCATCTTTCTGCTTTTTGTGCATTCGAACGTGATAGGCAGCCGTTGATAACCCTCGCCGTGTTCCCGCCTGTCACCATTGCTAAGTCTCATTCATCTGATTAGGCTAGGCATGATTATGAACCCCTACATATATATCATCCCTTTTCTCCTTGTGTTGATTTCCTTAGAGATGCTAGTTGCAAATCAGCGCGGCCTCAAAGTTTATCGCTTTCAAGACACTTTGGTTTCTATTAATGTTGGGGTAGTGAGTCAATTTGTTAACACGATTGGCGGGGTGATTAGCGTTACGATGTATTCTATTTTGGTTGCCCGCTATGGTGCCTTTACTTGGAACGAGAGCAATCCTCTCACATGGATACTGGGGCTACTGCTTTACGATTTTTGTTACTATTGGGTACATCGAGCTGGACATGAAATTAATATTTCATGGGCAGCGCATGTAGTTCACCATAGTAGCGAAGAATTTAATCTCTCTACTGCACTTAGGCAGTCAGCGACGGGTTTTTACTTTAAGTGGATCTTCTATATACCGTTGGCTTTATTGGGGTTCTCCGTAAAGATGTTTATTGTGCTGGGCTTGATCGATCTGATTTACCAATATTGGGTGCATACGCAGCTCATTGGGCGGCTCGGGTTCTTGGAGAAA
Organism: Gammaproteobacteria bacterium; assembly: GCA_009692285.1. Taxonomy (GTDB): domain Bacteria; phylum Pseudomonadota; class Gammaproteobacteria; order Steroidobacterales; family Steroidobacteraceae; genus UBA964. Next base: position 2,096 of record SHZO01000059.1, read on the forward strand.
TTCTTAGTTACACCCTCTAATCATCGTGTTCATCATGGACAAAATGATTACTGTCTCGATAAGAATTATGGTGGAATTTTAAGTATATGGGATCAGTTTTTTGGCACGTATGCTGATGAACGTGAGAATGAAAAGCCAGTCTATGGTGTGCGTAAACCCTTACGTAGTTGGAATGCTGTGTGGGGAAACCTTCATCATTATGGAGTCATATTTAAACAAGTGAAGGAGATGCCGCAGTGGCGGGATAAGCTCATGGTCGTATTTGCGCCACCTAGGTGGCGTCCTGATTCTGACTCAACTGCAGAAGAGTTATTTGATCACAAGAAATTCGAGCGATTTAATACTTACTCTTCAAAATTAATGCGCAGCATTGGAGTAATCACAACATTACTTGGAGCTGTTCTATTGGCTAATTTCTTGATGATTCAGTCACACCTTGAGCTATCGAGTCGACTGGGCTATTCAGCTGTTATGTTGTTTGGGTATGTTGTAGTGGGTTGGGTTTGGTTTATACCTTTAAAAGTAAGGGTCTAATATTTCCAGTTTAGCGTTCACTGATGGCTTGCTTTTTGTTGTTGCAGTTATGCTTGCTGCTAGAGTCACATTGCCTATTGGAATTCGACTATCTGCTGGAATTTTTGCAAGCGCTGCTTTCTTAGGCATACTGAAGTTCTCTTCTTTATATCCTCTGCCTAGTTGGCACGCTTTTTTTATAATGTTGGGCGCCGTGAGTGCGCTTCCTTTATGGGCCATTGCAGCATTTGATCCCATGGCGCGGGTTGTAGGCGAGATTCATTTTGCTCTAATTTTCATCGGTATTATGGCTGTCTTAGGAATAATTATTGTAGTATTTGCACATTGGCCTCTGTACGCTGATGTCCTTGCTTTATTATCAAGTTGCATCGTAATAGCTGGAGGTATGTACTCTAGGCAGTGGTATAAGTTGAGCGGTGGTTGTGTGCTATTTTGTGCGTTTTTATTATTTGCTACAAAAATATCAGTTAGTTTCTTAAAGTCTGGAGATATATTGCACTTAGGGATGGGGCTGGGGTTATGGTTATCTAGTAGAAGTAACATAGATTAACATTTAAGCTCTTCTCATAAACTTCCTAGTCTAGATTTATTGCTACTAGCAGATTGCAATAACTCAATTGGTAAAATAATAAATATGCATATCTTAAGTGAAGAACCTTGGTGGAGTCGTCTGTATTTCCAAGTTTTATTTGCTATTGTCATTGGGGGCGCACTAGGTTATTTCTTACCTGAAGTTGCAATCCAACTAAAGCCTTTAGGCGATGCGTTTATTAAACTCATAAAGCTAGTTATCGGCCCTGTTATTTTTTTGACTGTTGCTACTGGCATTGCTGGAATGACATCTTTAAGCCAATTGAGCGTAACTACAGGAAAAGCTTTAGCGTACTTCTTCGTTGTCTCAACTAGCGCTTTAGTGATTGGGCTCGTTGTGGCGAACCTTGTTCGTCCAGGGGAGGGGATGGGTATTGATCCGACCTCTCTCGATGGAGCTGGAGTTAGTAGTTATGTCGGCAAAGCTCAGGAACAAGAGATGATTCCTTTCTTGCTCGCGATTATCCCTGACACTTTTGTTGGGGCATTCACTGGAGGGCAGATTCTCCCTGTTTTATTTATTGCCGTTTTATTTGGCCTCAGTGTTGCGGGTTTAGGAGACAGTCGTCCTTCGATCCTTCTTGGGCTACATCGAGTAAGCGAATCTTTTTTTAGAATGGTTTCTATTTTAATGCGTTTTGCACCGATCGGTGCTTTTGGCGCATTTGCTTTTACGATCGGGAAGTACGGTATTGAATCAATTCAAAATTTAGCGGCTCTAGTTTTAACTTTTTATGCAACTTCTTCAATTTTTATTGCTCTAGTGCTTGGGTCAATTGCTTGGTTTTCGGGATTTTCACTCTGGCGTTTACTTAATTATCTCAAGGAAGAATTATGGCTTGTTATCGGTACTAGCTCTTCCGAAGCTGCTTTGCCTTCACTCATGAAGAAGTTAGAGCAGGTAGGTTGCTCAAAATCTGTCGTGGGCCTTGTAGTGCCCTTAGGTTATTCTTTTAATTTAGATGGTACTAATATTTATATGACGCTAGCCGCACTATTCATCGCGCAAGCAACCGGCATTGATTTAAGTTTGAGTGAGCAACTGCTTTTGCTTGCGGTTGCGATTGTCAGCTCAAAAGGTGCTGCAGGAGTAACTGGGTCCGGTTTTATTATTTTGGCTGCAACCCTTGCCGTAGTGCCCTCGGTGCCGGTGGCTGGGATGGCTCTAATTCTTGGCATTGATCGCTTTATGTCTGAGTGTCGTGCTATTACCAATCTTATTGGTAACGCAGTCGCTACAATTGTGGTTGCATCTTGGGAGGGAGCGCTAGATAGAAATAGGCTGGATTCCTCACTCCGCAAGTAGAGAAAACAGTACTTCTATAATACGGCTGAGATGCTCACACTCATACATTTGAGCTCCTCAACGCATCCCAATGCTGCTCCATTTTTAGACGTACTGAGGCATCAGGTAAGATGCCATATGCAGCGCCTAGATTATCCTCTAAGTTGCTCACACGCGTCATGCCTGGAATAGCAGCTAGTACGGCCGGATGTGAGACGACATATTTTAAGAAAAATTGAGCCCAAGTTGTGATTCCTATTTCTATCGCCCATTCTGGTAAGGGCTTCTCTTTCACTTGGCCAAATACATTGCTGTTTTGACGGCCTCCAAAGGGCATGTTAATTAACACCGCAATGCCTTTTTCTTGGGCGAGTGGTAGCAATTCTTCTGCAGCGCCACGATTACCGATCGAATAATCTACTTGAATGAAATCGAGTGGTAAGGTTTGCATCAGTCTTTTCAGGATCGGATATTGAGCATCACGGGAAGTGGTAACGCCAATATAGCGGATACGTTTTTTATCAACCCATTCGTGTAGTAGGGGCATGAGTACGTCAGCGCCAATTAAGTTATGTACTTGCACCAGATCTAGGCTCTGAGTTTTTAGCCGTTGTAGGGATGCCTCCATCATGGCGATACCTTCTTCGCGCGTACCATTGGCGGCAGTAACCTTGGTAGCGATAAATACCTGTGGTCGGTTGCCAAGTTCTTGGAGTAGTTCTCCAAGCACCTGCTCTGATTCGCCATAGGCGGGCGCAGTATCAATTACTTTCAAACCACTGCCGGTGAGTCTTTCTAATACTGCGCAGCGCGCGGCGCGCTCGGCTGGGGTTTTCGGGCTGTAGTTATTAGTCCCTAGGCCGATGACTGGCAGTAGTTCGCCACTAGAAGGGATGCGTTTTTGAATTAAAGGCCTTACTGCCGCTACTGCCCAACTGCTTAAGCTGCCAGTGGATATAGTTGTGGAGAGCCCCAATTGTAGTGCTAGACGGCGATGGATAAGATTTTCCATCTCTAAATAACTCCTCATAAATTTTAGTCAGACATCATATGTCCATGTCTATACTCTAATGGAACTTAACCATGTGGGCCATGATCTGAGATAATTAGTGCTTGTAGAGATTGTTCATATGATGAAAATTACCACCCTTTTATTTTTAAGTGTATGGCTTAGTGGTTGCGGCGGCGGCGCCACAGGCACCAATAGCACTGTGACAACACCCACGGTTAGTGCGCCCACCACCATTAAGGGCAGTATTGAACAGAGTTTAGGTGTCAATCTTCAATCCCCAGTTTTTCAATGCGGCACCGCGACGGATACGATCACGGCAGATGTTGCTCCTGAGAGTGTGGCGCTATTTGAAGGGGGACCTGTGCGTCCTATTACTTTGTCGTCCGATGGCAAGTGGCTCTATGTCACTAATGCCCCTGCACAGTGTTTAGAGATTTATAGCGTTGAGGACGATACATTAAGGCTAGCCAGTACTGTGAGTGTAGGGCTTGAGCCTGTGTCAGTGGCAGAGCGAAACACTAACGAAGTATGGATTGTTAATCATCTTTCAGATTCCATTAGTATTGTTCGACTAGATGGTACACCACGTGTATTGCGCACGTTATTGGTGGGCGATGAGCCACGCGATATTGTGTTTGCTGGCGTGACACGAGAGCGCGCATTTGTGAGCGCAGCGTCACGAGGCCAAAATAAACCAGGATTTATAAGCACACTCTTAACTACCCCTGCCACCGGTCGTGCAGATATCTGGGTGTTTGATGCAAGCCAGCTCGATGAATCTTTGAGTGGTAAGCCGATAGTTATTTTAACCCTGCCTGCTGATGTGCCGCGCGCTTTAGCTGTTAGTGCAGATGGCAGGTCAGTTTATGCAGCAACCTTTATGTCAGGTAATCGCAGCACAGTGCTGCATCGTGATGCGCTCAGCGGAATCAGTAAAATGGGTGCCACGACCAGTATCGATAGATTTAATGCGCCTGATACAGGATTAATTGTTCGATATGATGGCGCAGCTTGGCGCGATGAAACTCGGCGCGATTGGTCTTCAAAAGTTAAATTTACACTTCCGGACGAAGATATTTTCATTATTGACGCCGTTGCTACGACGCCTATCCTTAGTGCGCGCGTGAGCGGTATAGGCACAACACTTTTTAATATGGCGGTAAGCCCGGCAGATGGCAGGCTATATGTTAGTAATACCGAATCATTTAACGAAATTAGATTTGAGGGTGCTGGTGTCCGTGGCACGACAGTACGTGGTCGTATTGCCGAGAGTCGTGTGACTGTAGTGAATCTTAGTAGTGGCAGCGTAGTGCCAGTGCATCTTAATTCGCATGTTAATTTTACCCTCGTACAGGGGGCTAGCCTCGCACCAGCAGAGAAAGCACGCTCGCTGGCTCAGCCTATGGGGCTGGTATTTAGCCCTCAAGGAGATATAACTTATCTTGCAGCATTTGGTTCCTCAAAGATTGCAGTGCTTCAAACGTCCTCTATAACGCCGACAGCATTTGTGCCTGATTCGGCACGACATATCGCTGTTCCTGCAGGCCCTGCAGGGTTGGCACTGAATGCTTTAGGAACTCGTCTATATGTATATTCTCGCATTGCACATGCAGTCAGTGTAATTAACACGCAAAGTCGCACACTACTTTCAAGTCGCACCTTATTTTCTCCTGAAAGCACTCAGGTACGCAATGGTAGGCAGTTTCTCTATGATGCTAATCTAAGTTCTGCCAATGGAACGGTGTCTTGTGCTAGTTGCCATATCTTTGGTGACATGGATCATCTGGCATGGGATCTTGGCAACCCAGATGAGACCACAATTATCAATACAAATACTTACGTTGGGAATAGTCCAAAGACGACGTTCAGATTTCATCCCCTTAAAGGACCAATGAGCACACAGACCTTAAGAGGTATGCGCGGTAATGGGCCTTTACATTGGCGTGGCGATCGAATCGGCGCTAAACGCCAAGTCGTCCGCGGTGCTACTGAATCCCTAGAAGAGGCAGCTTTTAAAGAGTTTAATAGTGCATTTATTAGTCTGATGGGGAAAGAGACAGTCTTGAGCGCAGCACAGTTGCAGGCCTTCACTGATTTTACGATGCAGTTGATGATGCCACCTAACCCTGTGCGAGCATTAGATAATTCCTTAACACAAGAGCAAGAAGCTGGAAAAAATACTTATTTGAACGCGACCACTACTTTGCTGGGCAGTTGTGATAATTGCCATCGCTTGCGTATTTCAGAAGGTAAATTTGGTACCGGCGGGACCATGTCATTTGAAGGCGGTAGGATCAGCGAGAACTTTAAAGTTCCACAACTACGTAACGTATACCAAAAAGTAGGGATGTTTGGCTTTAGTGCAGATAGTGGCGGTACGACAGGGGCACAAATCAGGGGGTTCGGCTTTAGCAACGATGGGGCTATCGATACTCTTGAAACATTTTTTAAGGACCCGGTATTCTTATTTCCAGAACCAGTGGCCAGAACTCGCCAGGAGGTGATTTCTTTTGTACTGGCGTTTGATACTGATTTTGCACCCATTGTTGGCCAGCAGTTAACGTGGCGACCGGGCGCTAATGAGTCGACGGAGACACGTCTGAATTTACTTAAAGCACAGGCACAGGTAACAACTCCGCGACCTGCCTGTGATTTAGTAGCACGCGGTACTTTTGATGGCCTTGCTATGAGCGCACTTTTGCAAACAGACGGCAATTGGCTGATGCGTGGGGGGGGCACTAAAACAGAGGCCGCACTGCGCCAGTTAGCGACGGTCAGTCAGCCGATTACTTTTACTTGTTTGCCCCCGCATTCAGGGCGCAGGGTGGCGTTGGATCGTATATGAAACGCAGGAATTTTATTTACTTTGTGTCATGCAGTGCTGTGTTAAGCATCCCAGGTGGCACTGCTGGTGAGGCGATAGCCTCGGGTGGTATCGTTAGGCAGTGGCGCGAATATGCGCCGGGTTCCAATGGCCAAGTACATCTTTTTGTGGCGGCACCTAAGATTGCTATAGACAGGTTGCGGCGACCGTTGGTATGTATTCACCCAAGCCCGACAACCGGGGAGATGTACGCCGCGTTGCAAATTGAACTTGCGCGTGATCGGTGGGTGTATTGCCCGGATACCCCAGGTTTTGGTAGCTCGGACTCTCCTACAAAAAAACCTAGCATTGCCGATTATGCGAGCGCTTTGCTGCAAGCCATAGAACATATTGCGCATGATGTAAATATTAATGGACGTGGCCAGATTGATTTATTTGGATTTCATACTGGTTCTTTAATTGCAGCGGAGATAGCAATACAAAGACCAGATCTAATTCATAAATTAATTATCTCCGGTGTTCCACATTATCCTGATCCAGCTCAGCGCGAACAAGAACGGAAGAGTCATGTTAAGCCATATCCATATTTTCAAGACCGGGAATATGTGGGAAAAATGTTTCAGCGCTTGGTTCTAGATGCGAAAGATTCAGGTTCAAACAGCGCGCGTTTGCGACGTTTTGGGGAGCGATTGCGTGCCGGAGAGAATGGTTGGTGGGGGCCAGACGCAGTTTTTCTTTATGACACTAACGCACAATTACCTCGTATCAGCACGCCAACTCTTCTGATTGTTTTTAATGAGGAAATGACTGAGCCAACGCGGCAGGCTGCAAAAATAATCCCCGGTGCAAATATTGTGGATATGACAGATTTACCAATCTTTGGTTTCATTGCTAACCCTGTACGTGTTGCTACAACATTAATAAATTTTTTT
>SHZO01000060.1 GCA_009692285.1 Gammaproteobacteria bacterium
GAAATTACTCCATTAGGGTTAAAAATCTTAGGTCCAGTTGCAACGACTTTAGCGAAACTTGAGGGTTTAGATGCCCATGCAAGAGCTGTACAAATACGTCTCGAGTCCCTGGAATTGACAGGTGTAATAAATAATCTATGAACGAACTAGAAAATATCCTTGCGCTTGCACGCCCTTCCATAGTGTCTATGAATCCATATAATCATGCTTGCTTTGATCCATCGTATGAACGTTTGCACGCCAACGAATCGCCATGGCCACCTGCAACAGAAGATAGTAATAGCGCTCTTAATCACTATCCAGAACCACAACCTAAAGAGCTTGTAACAGCTTTAGCGCATTACTATGGAGTAAGTGAGACTTCTATACTCTTGGGTCGAGGCAGTGATGAAGGCATCGAGCTAATCACACGTGTATTTTGCGAATCTGAACGTGACGCTGTGATGATATGTCCACCCACTTTTGGTATGTATGCTGTGGCAGCTCATATTCAAGGTGCGCAAGTAAAATCAGTGCCGCTAGTAGATGTATCTGAATTTAAACTTAATATATCCGGAATTAAATCAGAAATAAAACCTAATATAAAAATATTTTGGCTCTGCACTCCTAATAACCCAACAGGTGGAGATCTAGATCCCCAAGATATTAATGAGATTATAGAGTTATTTCGGGGCAGAGCTCTAGTGGTCATTGATGAAGCTTATGCAGAATTCTCGGCTCAGCCTTCTTGGATCCCTTTAGTAGCTAAGAACCCACATCTAATTGTACTGCGCACTTTATCAAAGGCATTTGGTCTGGCTGGAGCGCGGTTAGGTACAGTCATAGCCGCACCAAAGATAATAGCCTTACTACGCAAAATTATTTCTCCATATGCCATTTCTAGATCCACCACAACTTCCTGCCTAAAAGCTTTAAAACCTGCTGCATTAGCGGTGATGCACGAGCGAATTTTGCTAATAATTAAAGAAAGAGAGCGACTTATCGCAGGAATTGAAAGATTAAAAATAATAAAAAAAATACATAAAAGTGATTCAAATTTTATTTTAGTAGAGTCACTTGAAATAAAAAAAATCTTCACCTCACTTAAAAAAGAGGGTTTATTAGTTCGTAATGTACAGGGCCTCTTCAGTTTTGATGGGGCTATAAGAATTACTGTAGGTACGATAGAACAAAATAATAGATTAATAAAAATTATAGGCATGCTATGAAAGTTTTATTTATTGATCGTGATGGCACTTTAATTGAAGAACCTAATGATCATCAAGTTGATAAACTTGAGAAAGTAAAGTTTTTGCCTGGAGTTTTCCATGCGTTAAAAAAAATACAAGCAGCGGGCTTTAATCTTGCCATGATCACAAACCAAGATGGCCTCGGATGTGAGAATTTCTCCTTACAATCTTTCGAGGTACCACATAGATTCATGCTTGATAGTTTCGCGAGCCAGGGTATCAAGTTTTCAGAGGTGTTTATCTGTCCACATCGCCTTAGCGATCATTGTGAGTGTCGTAAACCAAAGACCTCTCTTGTTGATTCATGGGTAAAATTAAATAAAGTTATTCTAAGTCAGAGTGCTATGGTGGGAGATCGCGATACTGACCTTAAGTTTGCTGAGAATCTTGGGGTACAGGGCCTGCGTGTTAGTCAAATCGATGGCACTGAAAATACTTGGGAAGCAATTACTCACGAGCTCTTATCGCGCCGCTCCACAGTCCATCGCAAGACCCGAGAAACTAATATTGAAGTTCGAATTAATCTTGATATTAGCGAGCCGGTACAAGCACGGACTGGTATTGGCTTCTTCGACCATATGCTCGAGCAACTTGGTAAACATGGTGGATTTTCACTCGATCTCCAATGTGTTGGTGATTTGCATATTGATGAACACCATACGATAGAGGATTGTGCCCTCGCCTTAGGTGAAGCCCTTCGAAAGGCAATAGGTGATAAACGCGGGCTTGCTCGTTTCGGCTTCCTATTACCAATGGACGAAGCCCTTGCCCAAGTAGCTGTTGACCTTTCGGGACGCTCATTTTCTGTTTTTAAAGGTACTTTTGGGAGAGACAATGTAGGTGGATTGCCCAGTGAATTAGTACCCCACTTCTTCCGCTCTTTAGCTGACGCACTGGGTGCCGCAATTCATATTACAGTTGTGGGTGACAATACACACCACATGATCGAAGCCTGCTTCAAAGCAGTTGGTCGTGCGCTACGCATGGCCCTGCGCCAAGAAGGTGATGATTTACCTACTACAAAAGGATACCTATGAGTGAGGTTGTCGTCATTGATTCTGGTGGTGCAAATCTTGCTTCGCTGAAATTTGCGCTTGGAAGAATAGGAGCAAGGGCTCGCTTTACTACAGATGCTCAAGATATTCGAAATGCGGAGCGTGTGCTCCTGCCTGGTGTAGGTGCTGCAGGTGCAACCATGCAACGCTTACAGAACCTCGGACTTGTGCCTGTCATTAAATCATTGAACTGTCCCCTACTAGGAATTTGCTTGGGTATGCAAATATTGTTTGAGCATTCTGAAGAAGGTGACACTCCATGCCTAGGTATCCTGCCTGGTAAGATAAAGCGTCTTCACCCAACTATAGGACTACCTGTACCACATATGGGATGGAACACTTTGGAACAATCTGGAGCAGATCCTTTGCTAGAAGGTTTCCCATCCAGTGCTTATTTCTATTTTGTTCATAGCTACGCTGCAGAAAAAAATGCAAATACGATTGCAATTAGCAAATATGGCGGCCCGCTCACTGCCGTGGTTCGTCGCGCTAACTTTTATGGGGTTCAATTTCATCCTGAACGTTCGAGCGCTGCAGGCTCAAAAGTATTAGATAATTTTCTAAAGCTAAAGTGATGAAACTTATTCCATCGATCGATTTACGTGGTGGATTATGCGTTCGATTGTTGCGCGGAGATTTTTCTGCTGAAACTATTTATGATCTTGATCCACATGAACTACTGCGGCGGTATTATCGTCTAGGTACGCGTTGGATGCATCTTGTTGATCTTGATGGAGCCCGTGAAGGAACACTTATAAATCGAAACATATTTTTAAGTCTCGCATCTGAGGGTACAATGCGATTGCAAGTCGGTGGTGGCATTAGATCATTTTCAATAGCTGAAGATCTTCTCCGAGGCGGTATCGATAGGGTAGTAGTTGGTAGTGCAGCATTAGAAGCTCCTATGGAGGTGGCTGGCTGGCTGAAGCGCTTTGGACCAGAAAAGCTGTGTCTTGCATTTGATGTGCGCATAAACGCAGTTGGTGTTCCTATGGTTCAAACTAGAGGTTGGACTCAAGCTACAGAAACCAGCCTTTGGTCTGCACTAGAACTATTCACTTCTCATGGATTGCAACATGTCTTATGTACAGATGTTCAATGTGATGGGGCACTCGAAGGCCCGAATCTTACTCTGTACCGAGAATGCATTACGCGGCACCCATCGCTGTTCTGGCAAGCCTCAGGAGGCATACGTAACTCAGCAGATTTAGCGGCACTAGATCAAATAGGTATGACAGCAGCTATCAGTGGTAAGGCGCTACTCGAACAACTCATCACACCGACTGAATTGGAGCCGTGGTTGGAAGAAAAAGATGCTCGCTAAACGCATCATTCCATGTCTTGATGTCCGAGAAGGACAAGTTGTCAAAGGAGTCCGCTTTCGCAACCATCAAATAGTCGGTGGGATTCTGGAATTGTCTGCACGCTACCGCGACCAAGGTGCAGATGAATTAGTATTTTACGACATTACCGCGAGCCCTCAGGGACGCTCAGTTGATTATTCATGGATTAATCGTGTTGCTTCTATTCTTGATATTCCTTTTTGTGTTGCCGGAGGGATACGCTCAGTCGCAGACGCAGAGTTAGTGCTCAATGCGGGTGCTGAAAAAATTTCTGTTAATACACCTGCACTTACTGATCCAGATCTCATTGATCGCCTCGCAGCAAGGTTTGGTTCTCAATGTGTAGTCGTCGGAATCGATAGCGAAACAACAGAAAGTGGTTATCGGGTATTTTGTAATACAGGTGATCCTGATCGCAGCAGCAACACTGGTCGTGAAACTCTCGCCTGGGTAAAAGAAGCGCAAGAGCGCGGTGCAGGGGAAATAGTCTTAAATTGCATGGCAAGCGACGGCGTGCGCAAAGGGTATGACATTGTACAACTACGCGCTGTTCGTGCACTCTGCCATGTGCCATTAGTCGCCTCAGGTGGGGCGGGCTGCGCCCAAGACTTCAGGGAAGTATTCGCAGAGGCGGGAGTCGACGCAGCTTTAGCAGCAAGCGTATTTCATAATGGCACAGTAATCATTCAAGATCTAAAAAAATACCTGAAAAATACAGATATCGAGGTGCGCCCATGAATCTTAATTTCTCAAAAGGCAACGGATTACTGCCTGCAATTGTACAACATCGAGATACAGGCGAAGTGCTGATGCTTGGATATATGAATGAAATAGCCTTTTGTGAAACTAAAGCGAAAGGCCGAGTAGTATTTTGGAGTCGCTCACGCGCAAGACTTTGGGAAAAAGGGGAAACCTCAGGACACACTTTAACTGTTGATAGAATCGATATTGACTGTGATCATGACACTATTTTAATTCAAGCACTGCCGATAGGACCAGTATGTCATTTGGGGACACAAAGTTGCTTTTCTGCAGAACCTATTAGCGCATCTAGAAATCTAGCCTTTCTAAATACTCTGGAAAGTATAATTAGTGAGCGCATTAAAAGTGCTGACATAAATAGTTACACCGTACGCTTGTATTCACAAGGCATCAGGCGAATAGCTCAAAAAGTTGGCGAAGAAGGTTTAGAAGTAGCCTTAGCAGCAAACTCTGGTGAGTCTAATGAAGTGATCAACGAAGCAGCTGACCTGATATATCATTTACTTGTGATGCTAAAAGGTAGAGATATAAAATTATGCGATGTAGTGTCAGAACTTAGTCGACGTCACATACAGAAAATTTAAAAAAGCATTAAATTAGAATCTCAGGTGCGGCGAGGCGCAAATTGTACTGCGAAGACATCGCTGCACCATAAGCGCCCACCGTCGTTATTAACAATATATCCCCCTCACAAGTTTCAGCAGGCAAATAAAGAGCATGACCAAGTACATCCCCAGCTTCACAAATTGGCCCCACTACATCAACAAGCAAAGTGGCTGGGGTGCTTAAGCGGGATAGATTAACTATATCGTGATGAGCCCCATAGAGCGCTGGACGAATTAGAGAATTCATTCCAGTAGAAACACCCACATACATTGACGTACCCTTTGTTTTAAGCTGTGTAACGCGTACCAATAATACCCCTGCTTCTGCAATCACAAAGCGCCCAGGCTCCAACCAAAGTTGAAGATCTGGGTGTGATTCAGTAAACGAAAATAAAACCGCATTTAGCGCACTGATATCTAAATTTTCTGCGCCATCGCGATCGGGCACACCCAAACCGCCACCGATATCTAACACCTTAACTTCAGGGAAAAACTCCTTTAGCAGGGAGAGCGAATATGCCGTCTCAGACCAATTGTGTACATCGAATACGCCACTACCGGCATGCGAGTGTAATCCAACAATTCTAGCCCCAGCCTGGTATGCGGTTCGTGCAAATTGGGGTAGATCATGAATTGCAACGCCAAACTTGGAGTGTTCACCACCGGTGCGCACATGTAAATGATGACCCCGACCTACACCTAAATCTACACGAACAAATAAATTACGATTCTTGAAAATTTCAGGCCAGTAATTAAGTGGATGCAAGTTATCTAGGGTTAGTTGCACACCTAGTTCCAATGCCCAAACATATTCGTCGCGGCAAGCAAAATTAGGGGTAAATAAAATATCAGCAGGCCTCAGTGCATTAATGGATTTTAAGGCACGTTCAATTTCTCCTCTTGAAACACATTCGATGCTAAGCCCACAACGATGCACTAGAGCCAGCACATCTGGATGTGAATTAGCTTTCATTGCATAGGAGACTCGGGAGACAGAATTTAGGTTGAGTAAACTCTTGCAACGCTCTTGAATAGTTTTACTATCATAAACATAAATGCATTCTTTATTTTTCATTAAAGAGATTAATTCATTTCTTCGAGAGCGCCACCAAGGTAATATATTTTTACTAGCGGGTAGCTTAGTTTGAAATAACTTCTCCCATGTAGGCCCTAAAACAGCGTCTACCCTTGCAGGCCGTACTAGTAATTCATGTAAATCATTAACTAAACGATCGCCCTGATCTTCATCTACAACAAATGTGAGATTTAAATTATTAGCTGCTTGACTTACAAGGTAAATTTTTTGGTCTGCGAATAACTGTAAGGCATCACCTAATTTATGCAATATACTGCGTATATTACGGCCAACAACACTAACGGACGCACAAGGACCTATAATTTCTGCGCGGCAAAGAATAGAAAGCGCATTTTTTAAATCTTGAATTGCCTTACTATCTAGCGTATTTACTTGCGGATCCAAAGAAACCGTCACGTTAGTTTCTGAGGTCGAGACTAAATCGATAGAAATACCCAGATGCTTAAAAATTTGAAACGCATCAGCGAGAAAACCTACTTGGTGCCACATGCCAGGGCTATCCATAGAGACTAAAGTAACACCTTTGCGCATACATATAGCTTTAACTTGAGCAACTTCTGTGATGGGTTCTTGAGTAATACGTGTGCCTAATAAGTTAGAGGCATTCGTGGCAAATACATAGATTGGTATCTGATATTGACGTGCTGGCAATAAGCAACGTGGGTGTAATACTTTAGCGCCTGCAGTAGCTATTTCTTGTGCCTCATCATAAGTTAGCTCGAGTAATTGACGCGCCGCAGATGTAACACGAGGGTTGGCACTGAACATTCCTGGAACGTCAGTCCAAATTTCTAAATGTTGTGCGTCGAGTAATGCAGCAAAATATGCACTGGATGTATCTGAACCTCCTCGACCGAGAAGCACAGTATCACCAGAAGAATCACTTGCGATGAAACCTTGCGTGATCATTACTTTCCCAAAGACACTGAGAGTCTTTTGAACTTTCGTATTTGGTTTAAAATCACAAGTCGCTGACAAATAGTTAGACTTGACTGAAGAAGCTTCGCGCACCTCTGCTCGTAACACGGTTCGCGCATCGAACCACTGACTCGCCAGCCCTTGATGATTAAGGTAAGTAGCACCAATTTTAGTAGAGAGCAACTCTCCAATGGCCATCACAGCAGCACGCGTTCGATCATCGATATGTTCAAGGCCAGCAAGGGGGCTGATCAATGTCTGCAAATCTAAAAAATGGGGCTGCAGTATTGGAAGTGCGTCGATATTGAGGTCACAAATCAACTGGTGGTGTAGTGCCACTAAGTCTGCTAATGCGGCATCAGCAGCACTAGAATCAGATTGCAAACCTGCAGTGAGTAACTTCTCTAAACGATCGGTGACCCCACTTAGTGCTGAATGGACTACCAATACCTGAAGACCCGCGGCTAAACGCTCACGAACAATTCTGGCAATGTGGCTCCAGTTTGTGACAGATGAAACACTAGTGCCGCCAAACTTTAATACGACCCAAGGCAGCTTAGACCCAAGAGAACCGCGATCAGATATCTTCGTCGTCAAAATCTTTTAAGTCCTTTGCTAGCTTTTTATCCGCCAGCACTTCTTCGAGCTTACTCCAAGTGGCCCTACCACGCTTACCAGGCACTGGACGAGCCCGCCTCTCGACACGATCTAAAAAACGGTCGTAATCGGTATTTTCTTCCTGATTGGAGACTTCACCAAGAAGATCTTCATCTAATTCGAAACTATCGCTATCACGTTCTGACATCATTAATATACTCTAGGCCTTTTTAATCAAAGGGTTACGTTGAATTTACTAAATATCGAGAGTCGAACTATATCGAAAATAAATTACAGCGCAAGTCAGAACCGCCTTACAGCATCCCGAATTATGACCGGAGCCCCCCGAGAGAGCCCTAAAACCTCTGATGCACGACCCTCACTAACCGCAATCTCAACGACTCCGAATGAATTAATTAGTGCTAAACACTCGCCTGGATCAGCGTCTCTATACGTGCGCCTCAGTGACAGCTGAGCACTACCCACGAAAATCAACGGGTCTTTCCAAAACTCGATCGAGGCCGCCTCGATATTTGTTATTAAATTACCAAAGTGATCAATCGTTATGACAATACCCGAAACTCGATCGTAGGTGATCTGAGGAGCCTCAATCCAACATGGAATTAAACTCTGCAAAGGAACGCCAAGTTCTTCGGCAACAAAACGTCCTGATGCCAATTCCGCAGCTAGTGGAGCAAAGATATCACGACCATGAAAGGTCGCGCTCGGTTTAGCGAGACCTAAAGTTTGCAATGCTGTATTCGAAACACGCCATAATCTTGCATCTAAATTGCGCGCAGCCACTGCCCCTAACAAACCATTATCAGGAGCAAGATACATATGCTCAGAGGTCTCTAACAATGCTATTTCTCGTGTCGTACCTACTCCTGGATCAACTACCGCAACATGAACCGAACCCATTGGAAAAAACTCGCTCGTACGAGCTAACCAAAAACCCGCCTCAGCAGGCCAATGTGGCAATATTTCATGGGTGAGATCGATAATTTTGGCTAGTGGATGGTGCCTCAATATCATCCCTTTCATGACACCAACAAAAGGGTCACGGGTACCGAAATCGGTTGTCAGAGTAATTAACCCACATGCTTTAAATCGTGTGTTCAAGCTAAACTCTGATCACCAGCACGAACCCAGCAAATATGGTGTTCGCGCTTTCGCCCTTTTGGATCTATTTCTAGCGCCCCAAGTATCAACGTAGCATCATTAAACTCAACCTGACGTACTTGAATCGTATTTAAAAGAGAGGGATGCATTGACAGGTTTACTGCATGCTTCACAGTGTTGCCGTCAATCCACCAACGCCCAGCATAACTT
>SHZO01000061.1 GCA_009692285.1 Gammaproteobacteria bacterium
CCAGTGCGTATATTCAATAAATTATCTGAACGTAAATAATATGTAATTTGGTTATAGAGAAACTCTAAGCGCATGAATACACGCAGACGCTCATTAAGCGGGTGCTCAAAAAAAATAGGGGGTACCAAATTTGCAGGCCTATGTGCATCCAGCATGGTCAAATATTCTCCTCACGCCTGCTTCATTGTAGGGCAGATTTGAAGTGCCGTCTGGCTAATGTGCCGCAGCGATCAGGTATCCCTGATGCAGCGCTAGAACTTGAGCATGTAGTTTAGTCTTTCCTTCATTATTAACAATGACTTGGTCTGCTATTGCTAGGCGGGAAGCCCTGGGGGCCTGAGATGCGATGATAGCGCGTGCAGCGGCTTCAGTAGTTTTATCGCGTTGCATTGTTCTTTTAATTTGCAGGGATTTTAGGCAATCGACGACTAATATTTGACTAAGGTTGGCGCGAGTGATGCCTTCGGCAAGCAAGGGGATTACGTGTATTTGATATGGGCCACCTGCCTCGAATGCTTGTGTCTGCATTTCTAGGCGGATTATTGGGTGGGTAATGGCCTCTAATGTGGCTCGTGCCGCTTGGTCGTCAAAGATTAGCGCTCGCAGGGTGGGGCGATCCAGACTGCCATCGGCAGAAAGTATCCTTGTGCCAAAAGCTGCGCTGATTGCCTCCAGAGCTGGGGTGCCTACGGCTGTTATGTTTCGAGCGATAACATCGCTGTCAATAATAGGTACACCGAGTTTAAAAAAGGCAGCGCTGACAGTAGATTTTCCACTGGCGATACCCCCCGTAAGTCCGACGGTAAAAATATTAGGAGCTATTTTCATTGCCAGAGTGCGCTAAAGATGAGCACTACCCACCCAGCTCCAGCTAGATAGGGCCCAAATGCAATAGGGACTTCCCGTCCTTTACCCAGCAAAGTAATTTGAAATAAGCCTACAACAGAGCCTAAAGTCGCTGCAATCAAAACTATGGGTAAGAGCATCCAAACTCCAAGCCAAGCACCTAATGCAGCCAACAATTTAAAGTCTCCGTAGCCCATGCCTTCTTTGCCAGTTAAGAGTTTAAAAATCTGATGTACGCTCCAGAGCGACAGGTAGCCTGTTATCGCACCGAGCACTGCTGAGTCTGCGCTCAGTGCTAGTGGGCTTAGCGATAGTGGAAATAAATCTATATTCAAGGCAAGACCTATCCAAAGTATTGGTAGGGTAAGTTGATCAGGTAAAAAATGCGAGTCAAAGTCTATGAAGGCTAATGCAAGTAAGAAACTTGTGAGGATGAGCGCCGCCAAGAGTGGCCAGCCCAAGCCAAAAGTTTGAGCTGTAATTCCAAATAAAATTGCAGTTAGTATTTCGACTAAAGGATATCTTGCGCTGATCGTCGCAGTACAACTGGAGCAGTGACCCCGTAGCCACAGCCAGCTAATCACAGGTATTAAATCTTGCGTACGCAACGACGTCTGGCAGTTTGGACAATGCGAGCGTGGAGAAGCTAAATTAAATCTAGTGGTACTCGCCGTGGCTTCTGCGCTGAGTTCCGAACATTGTTTATGCCATTCAGCGGCCAGCATTTTAGGCATACGGTAAATGACTGTATTTAGAAAACTGCCAACAATTAAGCCGAAAAAAGCAGCGCTAAAGATAATTTCAAACTTATTAAAGGATAAGAGCGTTATGAAATCTATGATCATGAAAGAAAGGTTCCATAAGTTATTGCTTTTCGCCAGAATAGGAGTTTAGTACAGACACAATAGGGCACCTGATGAATCTTCATGAGTATCAATCTAAGCAGGTATTTTCTGAATATGGCATTCCTACCCCTATCGGCCGCATAGCGGCCACGCCAGAGGAGGCGGTTGCGGCAGCGGCTGTGTTAGGGGGGGCGATCTGGGTCGTCAAGGCACAGGTGCATGCAGGTGGTCGTGGACTTGCCGGTGGTGTGAAGATTGCGCGTGATATTGAGGCAGTGCGGGTCGCCGCTCAAGCAATGCTCGGCACACGCTTAGTGACTAAGCAGACCGGACCCGAGGGCTTGCCGGTGGATACCGTGTATGTTGAAGCAGGCTCGCAGATCGAGCGCGAAATTTATTTATCTTTAACGCTTAATCGTGAGAAGAGCCAAATCGCCATGATCGGCTCTGCTGCCGGAGGAATGGATATCGAAGAAGTAGCTGCACATTCCCCTGAAAAAATTACTACAGTGAATATTCATCCGGCAGCAGGTTTGCAGCCGTACCAATGTCGTTATATGGCTTTTGCCCTAGGCTTCAAGGGTTCGCAGATTGCGCAGTTTCAAGCTATTTCTTTAGCGCTTTACCAGTTACTACTCGACAAAGATGCCGCGCTGGTTGAAGTGAATCCACTGATTGTCACTAAGGAAGGTAATCTGCTGGCACTAGATGCAAAAATAAATATCGATCCAAATGCTTTATATCGGCAAAAAGCGCTTGCTGCAATGCGAGACGAAGCACAAGAGAATCCCATGGAGCTCAGCGCGAGTCAGCACGATCTGAACTATGTATCTTTAGATGGTGATATTGCTTGCATGGTCAACGGTGCTGGCCTGGCGATGGCAACGATGGATTTGATTAAATTGCATGGTGGTTCGCCAGCTAACTTTTTAGATGTGGGTGGCGGTGCAACAGCCGAGCGCGTCACTGCAGCTTTTAATTTGATCTTATCCAATCCCAATGTGCGCTGCATTTTAGTCAACATTTTTGGCGGTATTGTGCGCTGCGATCTGATCGCAGAGGGTGTGATATTAGCCGTCAAGAATGTAGGTGTTAAAGTTCCAGTGATCGTGAGATTGGAGGGTACTAATGCAGAAAAGGCACGCGAAATGTTAGCGCAAAGTGGGCTCAAAGTTATTGCTGCCACCGATCTTACAGACGCCGCACAGAAAGCTGTCGGCGCTATGCGTTAACAAATAATAGGATTTGATCATGAGTATTCTCATAAATAAAAACACTAAAGTTATTTGCCAGGGGTTTACTGGTAAGCAAGGTACCTTTCACTCAGAGCAATGCATTTCTTATGGTACGCAAGTTGTTGGCGGTGTGACACCTGGTCGTGGGGGTGATCAACATCTAAATCGTCCTGTTTTTGATACTGTTCACGATGCCGTGCATGCAACAGGCGCTAACGCCACCATGATTTATGTGCCTGCAGCATATGCTGCTGATGCGATTCTTGAGGCTGCTGATGCAGGCATTGAGTTGGTGATTTGTATTACAGAAGGTATTCCAGTCAATGATATGGTTCATGTTAAAGCAGCCCTTTCTAGTACGGGCGTTAAACTCATTGGACCAAATTGTCCTGGGGTGATTACTCCAGGTGAGTGCAAGATCGGCATCATGCCGGGGTTCATTCATAAGCCAGGTTGTATTGGGATTGTCTCACGCTCCGGCACGCTTACCTATGAAACGGTTTTTCAAACGACTAACAATGGCCTAGGTCAAAGCACTTGTGTGGGTATTGGTGGTGATCCTGTGCGCGGCCTTAATTTTTTGGAAGTGCTTGAGCTCTTCCAAAATGACCCGCAGACCGAAGGCATCATCATGGTGGGTGAAATAGGGGGTAGCGATGAAGAGGTTGGCGCTGACTATATTCGTCATTATGTAACTAAACCAGTGGTTGCCTATATTGCTGGCGTCACCGCGCCACCAGGCAAGCGGATGGGTCATGCGGGCGCTGTAATCGCTGGTGGAAAGGGCACTGCTGCTGATAAATTTCGTGCGCTTGAGGCCGCTGGCGTGCGCACTGTTAAATCACCTGCTGAACTTGGCGCGGCGATGAGTGAGCAGCTGCGTAAGTCGCATCGGGTGGGTTGAGTGCGACAGTGAACTTAAAACTTGCACTCGCGCAAGCTAATTTTCTCGTCGGTGACGTCGCCGGCAATACCACGCACGTTCTAGCGCTCGCTGCGCAAGCGCAACGTGAAGGAGCAGCGTTATTAATCTGCCCTGAACTCGCATTGTCTGGGTATCCTCCTGAAGATTTGTTATTTCACCGTGGGTTTAGACAACAAATAGAAACGGCGTTAAACAAAGTTTGCGCCTCAAGCAAAGCGCTAGGTGTGCTTATCGGGCACCCAGAGTACTGTGGTGATTTAATTTTCAATTCGGTGACTCTATATGCAGAAGGAGCGGAGCAAGCACGACATCGCAAAGTCTGTCTGCCTAACTATCGTGTCTTTGATGAGAAACGCTATTTTGTCTCTGGAACACAGGCTACTGTAATTGACTATCAAGGGTTTCGCCTCGGTCTATTAGTCTGCGAAGATATTTGGGAGCCGGAGCCGGCGCAGTTTGCATGTGCGCAGGGGGCAGAGATTTTATGTGTGGTGAATGCATCGCCTTTTGAGCCGCATAAGCAACGTACGCGCGAAGCAGTAGTTCGCGCGCGAGTAGCGGATGTAGGGGTGCCTGTGGTGTATGTAAATTTAGTTTGTGGTCAGGATGAATTGGTTTTTGATGGCCAATCTTTTGTCATGGATGCGCAAGGTGTTGTTGTGCTCCGTGCGCCGGCTTATCAGGAAACCCTAAGTTATATTAATTTTGTGCGTGACTCGCAGGGTGTTGTTACTCCTGTGCCCCCTGCGCATGCAGTAACGCCTGAGCTCTGTCCAGAAGCCAGTATCTATCAGGCACTAGTGCTCGGCGTACGTGATTATGTCAATAAACACGAATTCCCCGGCGTGGTACTTGGCCTTTCAGGAGGTGTTGATTCTGCATTAACCTTGGCCCTTGCGATTGATGCACTCGGCGCTGATAAAGTACAGGCTGTGATGATGCCATCACGCTACACCGCACTAATGAGTGTTGAAGATGCTACCGAGCAGGCCAAAAATTTAGGCGTGCAATTTAGTGTGATTCCCATCGAAGGTATGTTTGAAGCCACACTGACAGCCCTCGAAGAAGCATTCTCAGGGCGCCCGCCAGATACAACTGAAGAGAATATTCAGTCACGTTGCCGCATGCTAATTCTTATGGGCATTTCGAATAAAACTGGACGTATGCTACTCACGACAGGTAATAAAAGTGAAATGGCAGTCGGCTATGCCACTCTCTATGGCGACATGGCTGGTGGTTTTGCCCCTATTAAAGATTGCAATAAGATTTTGGTCTATAAACTCTGCGAGTATAGAAATAGTTTGGGGCGAGTGATTCCGCAGCGTATCATTGACCGACCACCATCTGCAGAGTTACGCTCGGATCAAAAAGATAGTGATTCGTTGCCCCCTTACGAAATATTAGATGCAATTCTAGAGGCTTTCATCGAAGAAGATTTGTCGGTTGCTGAAATTATTGCGCGTGGTTTTGAGCGCGCAACGGTGGGTCGAGTATTAGATTTAGTAAAGCGTAATGAATATAAGCGTCGCCAGGCACCTCCCGGGGTGCGCGTGAGTCGACGCGCCTTTGGACGCGACTGGCGCTACCCGATAACTAGTGGATACCGCCGCTAGGTTAGAGTGTTAATTTTTCGGGGTTAACCCCAGAGTTTCCACCAAGATTTCTTTTTCTGAGCTATAGCCGCAGCTCGCCCGCTATAGTTGGCAACATAGACTTGCTGCGTTTGCTCAGCTAAATCTTTGAGACCCAGATTTTCATAGCACTCGATCATTATTTCAAGCGCATCGCGTACGGCTGGTGCGCCATCATATTCTTCGATAGTTTGTTTGGCTCGCTGCGCTGAGCCGACCCATGCGCCACGCTTGAGATAATAACGCGCCACATAAATTTGGTAATCTGCTAAGCGATTTCTTAAATAAATCATTCGGCGGCGAGCATCAGGTGCATATTCGCTATTTGGATACCCCTCGACAACTTTCCGGAAAGAATTGAATGATTTACTTGCTGTTTGCGGGGGGCGTTCGTCTAAGTCAGCTTTGAACCAGCGCTCGAGAAAATTAGGAGTACGTTCAAAGTCCACCATGCCTTTGATGTACAAGGCGTAGTCGATTCGAGGATGTGTGGGGTTTTCACGGATAAAGGTATCGGCTTGATCAATAGCCGATTCGCTCTCGCGGCCTTTATAGTAGGCATAGATTAAATCTAAGCGTGCTTGACGCGCTTCAGTAGCAAAGGGATAGCGTGCCACTAAGGCTTCATAGATGCGTATGGCGTTATCAAAATCCTGATTCTCTAGGCTTTGCTGAGCGCGTTTATAAACCGCTACCGGACCACCTTTGGCCTCGTCGAGATCACGGGTACTTTTACAGCCGCTTAAGCTGAACAGTGTGATCAATAGTGCACAGCACAGGGCAAGACAAGTGAGCCGTCGCATTTTTGAGCGGGTTTGGCTATCGGTTAAGATCGAAGAAGAAAGCATGTGGGGTTATAATCCTGATCGCGAAGAGGCGCATTATAGCTGACTACCGTTCTACCCTTGGTCAATCCCTTGCAAGCAGAGTTCCCTTCTCCCCATGAAATCTTGGTGCCACCAGCCTTTGCTGGGGAGCGCTTGGATGTCGTCTTGGCTAAATTACTGCCGCAATACTCGCGCTCCTTGCTGCAACGTTGGATCGATTTAGGCCATGTTTTGCTTGATGGTGCCACGCCAAGGCGCCGAGTATTGATCCAGGGTGGTGAGCAATTAAAGATCCAACCGATCTTCCTCCCAGATCCAAAGGTACTTGCAGAAGAGCTGATGGTTCCCTTGGATGTCGTGCATCGCGATGCTGCAGTGATGGTGATCAATAAGCCGGCAGGTTTAGTGGTGCATCCCGGGGCAGGTATCAGGAGTGGTACGTTGCAAAATGCGCTGTTGGCTTTAGAGCCTGCCTTAGCGCTCGTACCACGGGCGGGCATTGTGCATAGGCTAGATAAAGATACCTCTGGGTTATTGATCGTAGCGCGCATCCCAACTGCTCATGCCAAGCTTGTTAAAATGCTCGCACGGCGCGAAGTGGGCCGCGAATATTTGGCGCTCTGTAATGGCGTGATGACTGGTGGAGGTACGATTACTGAGCCCATTGGACGTCACCGCACCCAGCGTGTACGTATGGCTGTACGATCCGATGGACGTGTATCAGTGACTCATTACCGTATTGAACGCCGCTTTCGCGGTCATACTTTGGCACGTGTCGAATTGGAAACGGGACGCACCCATCAAATTCGTGTCCATTTGGGGCATATCGGCTATGCGATCGTCGGTGACCCTGTGTATGGTGGACGAAAACGTTTGCCTGCAGGTGCCAGTGCGCCTGTGATTTCAGCGTTAGCAGGATTTCGGCGACAAGCTTTGCACGCTACACGTTTAAGTTTTCAAAACCCGATCACCGGTAAAGCATTAATTTTTGAAGTGCCAGTACCCGAAGATTTTGCAGCGTTATTGTATATTTTGGCTGCTGAGTCAGGCTCATGACGCATTTTTTGGTTGATTCTAATCTTTGGGCTCCAAAGGGCATTAACACGGCATTCTCTCTGCGCAGTGGAGGGTCGAGTGCTGGGCCTTATAGTAGTTTTAATGTAGGCATGCAGGTAGGTGACGAGCTTGCAGTAGTTGCTAAAAATCGCGCGCAACTTGAAGCTTTACTGAGTTTGCCGCATGCACCACAGTGGCTACATCAAGTTCATGGTACGAGGGTGCATGATTTTTCTAAATGTACTTCACTTGAGTCTAATATTATTGCCGATGCCGCCGTGACGCGCCGTGCGGGCGTTGTCCTGACTATTCAAGTGGCCGATTGTTTGCCAGTGTTATTCGCAGCAGAAGATGGTAGCGTGATAGGCGCTGCACATGCTGGGTGGCGCGGTTTGGTTGCGGGCGTATTAGAGAATACAGTGGCGGCGATGCAGTGTGCGCCACAGTTCATACATGCTTGGTTGGGTCCATGTATTGGCCCCACATATTTCGAAGTTGGTTCGGAAGTGCGCGCAGCATTTTTAGAGGCGGGCGATGATGGCGCTGGTTTTTGTCTCAATGCTCAGGGTCGTTGGCACTGTAACTTACTCACTCTCGCACGGGACCGATTACAAAAACTTGGGCTAAAGCACGTTAGTGGTGGACATTGGTGCACAGCTACTGATCATGAAAAGTTTTTTTCGCACCGTCGTGATCAATGTACGGGACGAATGGTCGCTTTGATTTGGCAAGATGTTATTATATAACAGCAATGCTAGCACTTATCCCCATTTTGTTCTTCACCGCCTTGAGTGGAATTCTGAGCGTGTCGATCGCAGGTTTATTTCTGTTGCTACCCGAAAGGCAAAGGCTTCGAGTGCTTCCGCATATGGTCAGCTTTGCCACCGGAGCCCTCTTAGCCACTGCATTGCTGGCTCTGATCCCCCATGCGGTACTGCTTGCCGGCCCCTTTCATGTGCATTCGATTGGGCTAGCGCTATTGCTTGGGATCAGTCTTTTCTTTGTACTCGAGAAGTTTTTGTT
>SHZO01000062.1 GCA_009692285.1 Gammaproteobacteria bacterium
CCCGGGGACACCGAGATGGTGATGCCAGGGGATAACATCAAGATGACGGTGGAGTTATTAGCTCCTATCGCAATGGAAAACGGTCTGCGCTTTGCCATTCGTGAAGGCGGTCGTACCGTCGGTGCGGGTGTCGTGGCGACGATCCTAAAATAAGGCTAAATTTCATGGCTAATCAAAATATTCGTATCAGGCTTAAAGCCTTTGATCATCGTCTAATCGATACCTCAGCTCGTGAGATCGTTGAGACGGCTAAGCGTACGGGAGCCACAGTTCGTGGTCCTGTGCCGCTACCTACCAAGATGGAGCGTTTTACGTTACTGGTCAGTCCGCACGGCGACAAAGACGCGCGTGATCAGTTCGAGCTGCGTACGCATAAGCGCCTAATGGATATCCTGAACCCTACAGATAAAACGGTCGATGCTCTCATGCGTCTTGAGTTGCCCGCTGGTGTGGACGTTCAGATTAAAGTGAACTGATTTAATTTGGCTAAGCGTTATTTGGGCGGTCTCTAAAGATCCCTTGCAACTAGCGCTGTCGCCGATTAGAATGCGCCCCCCCTTGAAGGCCCCGAAGCTTCTCATGGGTGGCCGCAGTTTAAGCGGCATCGGGCGAGGTTGACGGAGTTCCGTCAAAACCACTCGAGTGCACCGGAACGGGTTCACCGTTGTCGGTTCCTCCAGTAGTTTCTTCGTCACTGAACTTTCGATTTTTTTGCGTACGCCAATCGTAGTGTGCGCAGGAGAGGAACGAATATGACAATTGGTCTGGTCGGCCGTAAACGCGGCATGACTCGAATATTTACAGAGGCGGGTGAATCCGTTCCTGTAACTGTTATTGAGGTTTTACCGAACCGTATAACGCAGGTCAAAACCAATGCCATTGACGGCTATCGAGCTGTTCAGGTTACCTATGGTGTTCGTCGTCCTCAACTTGTTTCTAAGGCGGCTGCGGGTCATTTTGCGAAAGCAGGTGTTGCACCGGGACGTGAGCTTCTAGAGTTTCGATTAGCAGAAAAAGAAGGTCAAGATCTTCAAGTAGGCACAGAATTTAAAGTGGATTTATTCACTGTCGGCCAAGTAGTCGATGTGACTGGAACCACCATCGGGAAGGGCTTTGCAGGCACTATGAAGCGACATAATTTTGCCGGCCACCATGCTACCCACGGCGTATCGCTAGCTCACCGTACCCCGGGTTCAATCGGTCAGCGCCAGACGCCGGGTCGTGTGTTTCAAGGGAAGCGTATGTCTGGCCATATGGGTGTTGTGCGTCGCACCACTGAAAAGTTAAAAATTGTTGAAGTTGATCTCGAGCGCAACGTCTTATTTGTGCGCGGCGCAGTGCCGGGTTCCAAGGGCGGTCAAGTGGTCGTGCGTCCTTCAGTTAAGGCTGTCCGCTTGGCAATGCGGGTCAAGATTATCCCCACTAAAGCTGCAGGTGCTAAAGCGCCTAGCAAAAAGTGAATGGGAGACTGTAGGTCATGAAAATTAAAATTTCTGGTGACGCGGGTAATTCAGAAGAGCTGCAGCTCTCTGATGCAGCCTTTGGCCATGAGTACAACGAAGCGCTGGTGCATCAGGTAGTTACAGCTTATCGCAATGCTGGTCGGGCGGGTACTAAAGCCCAATTGACCAAAGCAGAAGTGCGCGGTGGTGGTAAAAAACCATGGAGCCAAAAGGGAAGTGGGCAAGCGCGTGCTGGTTCTATCCGCAGCCCAATTTGGGTTGGTGGTGGGCGTGCGTTTGCCGCCAAACCGCGAAGCTTTGAGCAAAAGGTTAACCGCAAGATGTATCGCGGTGCTTTGTGTTCCATGCTCTCAGAGCTTGTTCGTCAAGATCGCCTAATTGTGACTACTACGCTATCTCTAGAAGCCCCTAAAACTAAGATGCTCGCCGTAAAGCTAAAGTCGATGGAGTTGGTCAATGTGCTTATCGTTGTAGAAGCGATTGACGAAAAACTTTTCTTGGCGGCACGTAATTTGCCGCATGTTGAGATTTTGCCAGTTGCCGCCATTAACCCGCTTGCCCTTTTAAGCTACGACAAGGTTTTGATGACTGTCGGCGCTGTTAAGTTGATTGAGGAGCGCCTGCAATGAGCCAAACTGCGCACCCATCTATTACTACCTTAAGCAAAGAACGTTTGATGAATGTTCTGCTTGCCCCCCACATCACTGAGAAAACTGCTCTCGCTATGCAGAACAGCAATCAGTACGCTTTTCGCGTACGTCGTGATGCCAGCAAACCTGATATCAAAGCCGCTGTTGAGCTTATGTTCGAAGTGAAAGTAGATTGCGTCAATGTAGTCAACGAGCCTGGTAAAGCGCGCCGTTTCGGCAAAACCCCTGGCCGCACGCAAGATTGGAAGAAAGCCTATGTCCGCCTTGCAAAGGGCCAATCAATAGATTACGAAGCATCGAGGAAAGCCTGATGTCACTCATCAAGCTCAAACCGACATCACCGGGTGCCCGGTTTGTCATCAGAGTCAGCAAAGCACATCTTTGGAAGGGTGGGCCACATGAGCCTCTTACGAAGACGCAATCCAAAACTGGCGGACGCAACAGTGCGGGGCGTATTACGACTCGCCATAAGGGTGGTGGATCACGTCAAAAATATCGTATTTTGGATCTCAAGCGTGATAAAGATGGCATCGTTGGTATTGTCGAACGTATTGAACATGACCCGAACCGCACTGGACATATTGCGCTAATCAAATATTCTGATGGTGAGAGACGTTACATCCTTGCGCCTAAGGGCGTAGCTCCTGGTGATGAAGTGCGCTCAGGTGCTGATTCACCCATCAAAGCAGGTAATGCGATGCAGTTGCGTCATATTCCGGTCGGTTCAACTGTGCATAATGTTGAATTGAAGCCTGGCAAAGGCGGTCAATTGGCGCGTAGTGCTGGGAGTTCTATTCAGTACACCTCACGCGAAGGTATTTATGCCTTCATTCGCTTGAAGTCAGGTGAAATGCGCAAGGTTCATATCGATTGTCGCGCCACGATTGGCGAAATGAGCAACGATGAACATAACCTTCGTAGTTATGGCAAAGCCGGCGCAAAGCGTTGGCTTGGCATTCGCCCCACCGTTCGCGGTGTAGCGATGAATCCGGTTGACCATCCCCATGGTGGTGGTGAAGGTCGTTCCGGCCAAGGTAATCCGCATCCCGTGTCGCCATGGGGTTGGAATACTAAGGGTAAGAAAACTCGTACCAACAAGCGCACGACGCACATGATTGTGCAGCGTCGCCAGAACAAGATCCGCTAAGCGGTTTCGATAGGTCAGGAGCCAACATAAGTGCCTCGTTCACTCAAAAAAGGTCCCTTCGTCGATCTGCACCTCATTAAGAAGGTGGAGATTGCAGCAGCTAAGAATGATCGCAAGCCGATCAAAACTTGGTCGCGTCGTTCTATGGTGACCCCTGAAATGGTTGGTCTAACCATTGCTGTGCATAACGGCAAGCAGCATATTCCAGTGCTAGTGTCTGAGAATATGGTTGGGCACAAGCTCGGTGAATTCTCCCCGACACGCACGTTTAAGTCCCATTCAGGTGACAAGAGGGTTTCTGGAGGCTGATTAGCCACCGGAGCAAAACAATGGAAGTCACTGCAATACATAAATATGCGCGGATTTCTCCGCAAAAGTGTCGGCTTGTAGCAGACGTGGTGCGCGGCTTGCCTGTGGGCAATGCGCTTGCAACTCTCCGTTTCATGCCTAAGAAAGGCGCCGAGTTGGTCCTCAAAGTTCTCGAATCGGCGATTGCTAATGCCGAGAATAACAATGGCGCTGATGTCGATGAACTCAAAGTCCATCGGATCTTGGTGGACACTGCGCCAGTTTTAAAGCGGTTTGCAGCGCGCGCAAAAGGGCGCGGTGCGCAAATTATTAAGCGTAACAGCCATATCACCGTCGTAGTTAGCGATGGCAGGAAGGACTGATTCATGGGCCAGAAAGTAAATCCGATTGGTATCCGACTTGGCATTACTCGTGAGTGGACTTCCAAATGGTATGCCAGCTCCAAGTATTTCCCGTTGCATGTACACACCGATTTCCGTGTGCGTGAATTTTTACGTAAGAAATTAGCTGAAGCTTCAGTCTCGCGAATTATTATTGAGCGTGCTGCTAACAAGGTGAATATAACTATTCAGACTGCGCGTCCTGGCATCGTGATCGGCAAGAAGGGGGAGGATATTGAAAAACTTCGCTCTGAAACAGCCAAACTGATTGGTTGTCCTGTTGGCGACGTACGATTAAATATCGCGGAGATTCGTAAACCAGAGCTCGATGCGCAATTAGTTGCCGATGGTATTGCTCAGCAAATTGAAAAACGTGTGATGTTTCGTCGTGCTATGAAGCGCGCAGTGATGAGCACCATGCGAAGCGGCGCCCTAGGGATTAAAGTGAGGCTCTCGGGTCGTCTAAATGGTTCTGAAATCGCGCGGACTGAGTGGTCGCGTGAAGGGCGAATTCCCCTACACACTTTCCGTGCGGACATCGATTACGGTTTCAGTGAATCGCACACTACCTACGGAGTGATCGGCGTTAAGGTTTGGATCTTCAAGGGTGAGGTTTTCGACAAGGAAGACATGTCGAAGAGTGCTCCTGATACCGATGCCAGTACCGCTGCTCCCGCTACTGCCGCACCTATTGCGGCGCCGGCGCCTTGAGCCCTATCTGAGGAATTGCAGCCATGATGCAACCCAAGCGGACTAAATACCGCAAACAATTTAAAGGCCGCAACACCGGTTTGGCGCAGCGTGGCAGCACTGTTGCCTTTGGTGAATTTGGTTTGAAAGCTACCGAACGTGCACGTATGACTGCGCGTGAAATCGAAGCGGCCCGTCGTGCAATGGCACGTCATGTCAAGCGTGGAGGCCAAATTTGGATCCGTGTATTTCCAGATGTACCAATTTCAAAGAAACCACTTGAAGTCCGCATGGGTAGTGGTAAGGGCAACGTTGAGTATTGGATCGCCAAGGTTCAGCCCGGAAAAATTCTATTTGAAATGGAAGGTGTTGATGAGAAGACCGCACGTGAGGCGTTCCGATTAGCCGGAGCCAAGTTGTCGGTGACTACGACCTTCGTGAAGAGGCAGGTGCGCTGATATGAACGCAAATGAATTACGTGGGCAAGTCGCCAAAGATTTAAACGAACAATTGTTGCAGTTACGGCGCGAACAGTTCTCGCTGCGCATGCAGCGGGCAACGGGCCAAGCCGTCAAGCCACATGAATTTGGGCGCGTTCGTAAAGATGTCGCGCGTTTAAAGACGGTGCTTGCCGAGAGGGCTGCTGGCAAACCTCCGGTAGCGGGCAAGGATTCTGGAAAATAACGCATGAATACATTAGATAAAAAGACAAAAGCGCAGCGTACCGTTACGGGCCGTGTGGTGAGCAACAAGATGGATAAAACCATCGCTGTTGAAATAGAACGTTTGGTTAAACACCCCCGCTACGGCAAATTTATTCGTCGCACTACTAAGCTATTGGCTCACGATGAAGCTAATGAATCTCGTACTGGCGATACCGTTATAATTTCAGAGTGCCGTCCGCTCTCGCGGCACAAGTCTTGGCGCCTGGTATCAGTTGTGGAGCGTGCATCGTGATTCAGACTCAGACATTACTACAGGCCGCTGATAACAGTGGTGCAAAAACCTTAATGTGCATCAAGGTCCTAGGTGGATCCCGCCGTCGCTATGCGTCAGTTGGTGATGTGATTAAAGTAAGTGTTAAAGATGCAATTCCACGCGGAAAGGTTAAGAAGGGTGAGGTCTACGATGCTGTTGTCGTACGCACTCGTTTTGGCGTTCGACGTCCGGATGGCTCCTTGCTCCGTTTTGATGGTAATGCTGCTGTGTTATTGACCAGCAAGCTTGAGCCAATCGGTACGCGAATCTTTGGGCCAGTTACGCGTGAGTTGCGGACGGCGCAGTTCATGAAAATTATTTCCCTCGCGCCTGAAGTTCTTTAAGGGGGTCCTTTGAATAAGATTCGCAAAGGTGACAATGTCATCGTAATTTCGGGCCGCGATAAAGGTCGCAAGGGTGCTGTATTGCGCGTGCTCGATGATGCAACGTTGCTCGTTGAGGGTGTTAATCGCGTAAAACGTCACACCAAAGCTAATCCGCAACAGAATAAAGCCGGTGGTATCCTTGAGAAGGAAGTGCCGATGCATAGGTCTAAGGTCGCACTCTTTAACCCAGGTACTCAGAAGGCTGATCGCATAGGCGTTAAGTCTTTGACTGACGGTAAGCGTGTGCGTTTTTTCAAGTCTAATGGAGAGATGCTCGACGCTTAAGCGTTGAGTATCACAGATAACGAGCATGGCAAGGCTGAAACAGTTTTATCTCGAAACGGTTGTGCCGCAACTCCGTGAGGAGCTTGGTATTACCAATTTGATGGAAGTTCCTAAGATCACGAAAATAACCGTCAATATGGGTGTAGGCGAAGCGGTAGCCGATAAGAAAGTTATCGATGCTGCCGCTGGTGACTTAGCCAAAATTACGGGTCAAAAGCCGGTGCTTTGCGAATCTCGTAAATCAATTGCCTCTTTCAAGCTTCGTGAGGGTTTGCCGATTGGTTGCAAGGTCACCTTGCGCGGCGCCCGCATGTATGAGTTCCTCGATCGTCTCATCGCTGTGGCGATGCCACGAATCCGTGACTTCCGTGGTGTTTCACCGCGTTCATTCGACGGCCGTGGCAACTACAATATGGGAGTAAAGGAGCAGATTATTTTCCCTGAAATTCAATATGACCAAATAGATAAGATTCGGGGCATGGACATCACTATCACCACCACGGCTAAGGACGACAAGGCTGGTCGAGCACTGCTCGAAGCCTTCAAGTTCCCATTCCGTAAATAAGGGCATCAAGCAATGGCTAAGACGAGCATGGTGGAGCGCGAGAAGCGTCGCGCCCAGACCGTCCAGAAGTACGCTGTAAAGCGCGCAAAAATCAAGGAAACGATTCGTAGTCCGAAGTCGTCCCCTGAAGAGCGTGTGGCCGCAACAGTAGCGCTGCAGAAAATGCCGCGTGACGCGAGCGCAAGCCGCGGTCGGCGTCGTTGCGCTATTACGGGGCGTTCACGAGGTGTTTACCGGAAGTTTGGCCTTGCTAGAGTCAAAATTCGCGAGACAGTTAACCGGGGCGAATTGCCCGGCGTGTCTAAGGCGAGTTGGTAGGAGTGCGCACGATATGAGCATGACTGATCCGATTGCTGACTTGTTGACCCGCATCCGTAACGCACAGCTTGCTCGGAAAACCGAAGTAAGTATGAGTTCCTCGCGGCTTAAGCAGGCAGTGGTTAAAGTTTTGAAAGACGAAGGTTACGTAGCGGATTTCCGCATTGCCGCCGATGGTGGTAAAAGTACGATGACTATCGCCCTTAAATATTATGAAGGTCGTCCGGTCATTGACCGTATTGAGCGCATCTCGCGTCCAGGACTGCGTATTTATCGCGGCAAGGCCGAGTTGCCTAAGGTCCAAGGTGGTATGGGTACGGTTATCGTCTCCACGCCTAAGGGTGTTATGACGGACAAGCAAGCTCGGGCCATTGGTCAGGGCGGCGAAGTCCTTTGCGTCGTCGCTTAATCGACGCATTGCATAGATATCTCTAAGGTATAGAACATGAGTCGTGTAGCAAAGAAACCTGTTGATCTGCCGCAAGGTGTGACGGCAACTATCAGCAAAGAGACTGTTATTCTCAAGGGTGCCAAGGGTACCTTGAGTGTGCCGCTCAGTCGCGGTGTAACGGTTGTGCAGACAGATAAACATCTCGAAGTGCAATACGATGAGAGCAACCGCATGCAAGCCGGCGCGACGCGTGCGCATTTAGCAAATGTCGTGACTGGCATCACGCAAGGCTATGAGCGCAAGCTTGAATTAGTCGGTGTAGGTTATCGCGCCGCAGTGGCAGGTAAGGTATTAAATTTGACTCTTGGGTATTCGCATCCGGTTGCTTTTGAAATGCCTGATGGCATTGTCATTGAAGCGCCGACGCAAACCGAAGTTGTTATTAAGGGCATGGATAAACAGCGCGTCGGTCAAGTTGCTGCTGAGATCCGTCATCTGCGTCCGCCAGAGCCCTACAAGGGTAAAGGCGTTCGTTATGTGGGCGAGAAAATCTCGCTTAAAGAAGGCAAGAAGAAGTAACTACGCGCGCAACGAGGATCGAGCAATGCAGATCACAAAAAAACAGCGTCGTATGCGACGCGCCGTGCGGACCCGAGCCAAGATTCGTGAATTGGGTCAAGCACGTCTTACTGTGCATCGAACCCCACA
>SHZO01000063.1 GCA_009692285.1 Gammaproteobacteria bacterium
GTATGGATGCAAGAGCGATTAAGCATATAAACTAGATCTTCTGTTGGTATGTTGCCAGTTGCTGCTGGCGCAAATGGGCATCCTCCAATGCCACCTGCGCTAGCATCGAGCGATGTGACCCCAGCTTCAACTGCGGCATAGGCGTTAGCCAAACCTGTATTACGAGTATTGTGAAAATGTCCGCGCAAAGGAATTCCAGGCAAACGTTCACGCGCTCGCGTAAACAACTCGCTTACTTGTGAGGGCACACCAACACCGATGGTGTCTGCAAAGGCAATCTCATGCGGATTCCCTTGTGCGACTTGTTCAGCAATCTCAATAACACGGCTGAGCAGTACTTCCCCCTCAAATGGACAACCGAAGGCAGCGGATACAGTAACTTGGGGTCTTATACCCACTGCATGAGCCTCTCGTGCTATCTGGAGCCAAGCAGCAACAGATTCCTGTGTACTAACGCCTTGGTTGCGACGATTGAAGGTATCGCTAGCTACGACTGCCATGCCAATTTCATTACAACCAGCTGCTGCTGCACGTTCGAAGCCTTTGTGATTGAGAACCAAACCTACTCGCCAGATATGTTTATGATTAGCGATGCCAGCAAGAACTTGCTCTGCGTCAGCCATCTGTGGAATTTTTTTAGGGTTAACAAAACTAGTTACCTCTAGTCGACGCAAACCCGCATCGATTAAGCGCTCAATAAACTCAATCTTGGTTGCCGTAGGCATGACTCCTGGCTCGCTCTGAAGACCATCTCGTGGTCCGACTTCGACGATTTCAACCCTACGCATGCAATGCAACTCCAAAGTGAGGTGATTATGGATTCTAACCGCTTCGATGGGACTCTATACTGCATAGTAGATCCTATTTTTTCTCCAACTTTT
Source organism: Gammaproteobacteria bacterium (assembly GCA_009692285.1). Classification (GTDB taxonomy): domain Bacteria; phylum Pseudomonadota; class Gammaproteobacteria; order Steroidobacterales; family Steroidobacteraceae; genus UBA964. The sequence goes on from SHZO01000063.1 coordinate 882, forward strand.
TTCAAGAGGATGCCGCATGGCTGTTGATCCAAATTTTAAACGTGGGCCACTATCGGATCTACGCGTTATTGAGCTCGGTACATTACTTGCCGGCCCTTTTTGCGGTCAATTATTAGGCGATATGGGTGCAGAGGTCATTAAAATTGAGCCTCCAGGCCAAGGAGATCCTCTACGGGTCTGGGGTCGGCAACCCGCAGGAGAACCCTCACTATGGTGGCCAGTGGTTGCGCGTAACAAAAAAGCAATCACTTTAGATATGCGTCAAACCGAAGGTCAGAACGTTCTCAAGGAGTTAGTCGTTAAAGCTGATTTTTTGCTTGAGAATTTTCGCCCTGGTACTATGGAGAAATGGGGCTGCGGTTACGAGGAACTTCAGAAAATTAATCCTCGCTTAATCATGATAAGAGTCTCCGGCTATGGGCAAAGCGGCCCTTATTCACACCAAGCAGGATTTGGTGCAATTGGCGAGGCTATGGGCGGACTGCGATACGTAGTTGGCGATCCCACAACTCCACCGTCACGGGTAGGCATTAGCATTGGAGATGAGCTGGCAGCAACCTTTGCGTGCTTAGGTGCGCTCTCTGCACTGCACTACCGTGAGAAGACTGGTCGCGGACAAGTGGTCGACTCTGCTTTGTATGAAGCAGTTTTAAGTATGATGGAATCTTTAATTACTGAATACGATAAAACTGGTTATATACGAGAACGAACTGGGGCTATCCTACCTAATGTGGCACCGTCAAATGTATATAAAACAAGTGATGGCTTAGTGCTGATTGCAGGCAACCAAGACAGCGTATTTGCGCGATTATGCGGAGCTATGGGTCAAAAAGACTGGCCAAAAGATCCTCGCTTTATTAACCACCAGTCGCGCGGTACAAATCAAAAATTACTCGATGGATTAATAGAAGCTTGGACGCAAACTCTCTCCACTAAAGAAGTTTTAAATTTTATGGATAAATTTGCTGTTCCAGCAGGACTAATATATCGAGCGCCAGATATGCTCGAAGACCCACATTTTAAAGCTAGAGAATCTATTGTTACGACTAAGCACCCTTATTTTGGAGACTTAAAGATGCAAAATGTTGCACCAAAATTATCGGAATCACCAGGGGGAATCCATAGTGCTGCACCTACCCAGTTAGGCGAGCACAATAATGAGGTTTACGAAAAAATCTTAGGCTATAACGCCGAGCGTTTGACGCAGCTACGCACCAATAAAGTTATTTGAGAATTAAAGGTAATGATTGAATCTTTAAATGACAATTACAAGCGAGGTGGTTTTAGTGGATCCCTACAGCTAGGCTCTCGGCCTGCTCTATTGATTATTGATTTTGTCCGTGCATACCTTGACAAAAATTCACCGCTGTATGCAGGAGTTGAAAAAACGCATGCTGATTGTAGGATTTTACTAAAAGCTTGTCGCGCAGCTGAAATACCAATTCTGCATACCAATGTTTCTTACCAAAGTGGTGGACGAGATGGAGGGGTTTTCTTCAAAAAAGTTCCTGCTTTAAAATGTTTTGAAACAGGCTCCTATCCTCATTGGGCTGCTTTTGGCGAAGGATTAGAGCCTATCGCAGGCGAAACTGTCATCTCAAAACAATACGCGAGTGCTTTCTTCGGCACTTCGTTATCATCCACTTTAACATCCCTCAGTGTTGATACTGTATTTATTGCAGGACTCTCTACTAGTGGCTGTGTTCGTGCGAGTGCTGTGGATTGTTGCCAACATGGTTTCATACCAGTGGTTGTGCGTGAAGCTGTCGGTGATCGTGCACCAGGTCCACATGAATCGAATCTTTTCGACTTACAAGCCAAATACGCAGAGGTGGTAAGCCTAGAGAAGACACTACAGTACCTACTTAAAAGAATAGCTATATGACAATACTGGGACCTATTTCATGCGTGACCATTGCGTCCCCGAATGTTCAGCAAATGATAGATACTTACCACTTGTACCTAGGCTACAAGCTCGTGGATCACGGACGAATATCAGCTGCATTATCTAAGCTTTGGGCTCGCCCAAAACTATCGGGTCGTCACTACGCTTTAATGCTACCCGGTGGCGAAGGGCAGACATTTTTCAGGTTCGTCGAGTCTAAAGCTCCACTTAACTACCAGGCCTTCAGGCATATGGGTTGGAATGCAGCAGAGCTTATGGTTCAGGATACAGATGCAATTGCTGCCCAGTTGGAGGGCTCCCCTTTCAGAATTATTGGACCCCCGGCAGATTTGTCCTTTTCTGATAAGATTCGTGCAATGCAAGCTCTTGGGCCTGCCGAAGAATCAATATACTTAACTTCCTTTAAAGAAAAACTAACAGAATTTGATACACCAGACGCAAAACATTTTGTAGATCGGTGTTTCATTGTGATTTTAGGTGGGCCGTCTGTCGCGGTAATTAATGATTTCTACAGTACGCATTTTTCTGTGGCTAAAGCATCGGTTATTCCTGCTGTCATCTCAGTGCTCTCACAGGCACAGGGTTTACTCCCTGAAACAACTCACGACCTTGCCGCTTTGGCTCTTCTTGGTCAATCCTATATTGAAGCAGACACAATGCCAATTGGAACTTTGCCCCGGTTAGGTGACGAGGATGAGCTACCTCCCGCTATAGCTATGGTTAGCTTTGGTGTTAAGGAACTACCTAAATCTTTATCTTGGATAACCCCTCCACAAGTTATTCCCCAAGCACCCTACTATGGACGCCGCAGCGCAATGTGTATTGGAGCTGCAGGTGAACTAATTGAGCTCATAGAAACAGGTATTTAAGTATTGTGAAAAATATTCACCCAGAATTTGCCAAAGGTCATAAGCCACAAGTCTTTGATGATCCTGCACTGGATCAACTCCACGGCGCATGGCTGACCCTAGCAACTGAACTTTCTGTTGCCTTTGAGCGAATCGATACCCTAGAGCGTTTACTTGAAAATCGTCTTAGTGTAACCCGCTCAGAAATTGAAAATTTCGAGCCTGATGCCGTTGCAAGTTTACAGCGTACAGAACGCCGTTTAGACATTGCCCATCGCTTACTTCGTCCTTTCCGTGAATTTAGAGAGGCAAAGATTACTCATGCCTCACGTACTAACACCAACCAAGAAAAATAGTCATAAACTCTATGTTAAAATTTCTATCGCATGCAATGCTTCCTACAGTAAACCATGATGAGCAGTCGAGACAAGATTTTGTAAGTGCATTTCGTAGTCATCTATCTAGTGAAGTAATGCCAGGTGTTTATAAGGTTTTTAAATCTCGAGTTGAACCATTTTTTCATGCTAAAAATGGTCGTTTGCCAGCGAACGAGCAAGAAGTTCGTAAGGCAATGACTGTAGACCCTTTTTATCAGTTCTGGAGCGCAATGCAGCGTCGTAGTCAGGAGATGCTATGGGAGGCAGTCATCGACCCCACAGAACGGCAATTACCTGATCTTATCAAGCAGGCTATTTCAAAAGAAAATATAGGATCGAAGAAGACAATGCGTTCTAAACGAATAGGTACGTTGCAATTAGATCCAACGCTAAATATTCCACGCTACCATACTGCTGTAGATATTCATCTGCAACCCGGTGGCTACCATACTGATTTTACTGCGCATGATGTCGCTGCTGGTGCAATCTATGATAAAGGTATAAATCTCTATATGGGGGGCGCACTTGGCCCAGAAAATAATCTAATGGGTGATATCCTCATAGCTTATTTACGAGAAAAATATCCTAAATTTAAACCAAATAAAATTTTAGATATGGGCTGTGCTATTGGGAATAGCACATTGATTTGGGGACGAGCATTTAATAATGCTAAAGTACATGGTATTGATGTAGGTGCGCCGGTATTGCGTTATGCGCATGCTCGAGCAGCAGCGCTAGGAGTTCCAATTCATTTTTCACAAGAAAATGCTGAGCATACTAATTTCGCTTTAGGTAGTTTTGATTTAATCGTTTCCCATATCGTACTTCACGAAACATCACGCTCTGCACTTCCTAGGATTTTAGGAGAGTGCCATCGTTTACTTCGCCCAGGCGGATTAATGCTTCATCTTGAGATTCCACGTGGAAAGACTCTAATGGAACAGTTTATGCACAACTGGGAGAGCTTTAACAACAACGAAACTTTTGCACGATACATGACACATATTGATTTGCAGATTGAAGCTATTAAAGGAGGTTTTGTTAAAAAATTTATAACAGTAGATGAATGGTTTCCAGATATGGATGTTGGAAAAATGAACTACGCTGATAATTTTTTTTGGAAAATACTGGCTGCAGAGCGCGAATGATTAAATCCTTTCATCAGCACTCTATGCTGCCACCTCTCTCCCATGACGAGCGTGAGAGGCAAGTGTTTGTAGGCGCCCTCAGAGCTCACTTATCGAGCAAAGTAATGCCTGGTAATTACATATTATATCGTGAGTATATTGAGCCAACTTTTAAAGCGCAACATCAACGAACACCAAATACCACAACTGAAGTTCGGCGCGCCATGGAGAGTAACAGTTATTACCAATTCTGGAGTGCAGCACAGCGGCGTAGTCAAGAGATGATGTGGGAATCAATTATTGATCCGACAGAACGCTCTCTTCCTAAATTAGTAAAGTTGGCAAAACCAAAACCTAGAACGCATTATCAAGGTACATTAATTTTAGATCCAACACTTGTAGTACCACGCTACCACACAGCCGTTGACATTCATTTGCAACCCGGTGGCTACCATACTGATTTCGTTCCTGACGATATTGCCGCCGGCGCAATATATGATCGTGGAATTAATATTTATTCGGCCGGTAGCACTGGCATTCTTAATGAATATTTAGGTGAACTATTAATCAGCTACTATCAAAATCACGTGCATGAGTTAAATCCTTTAAATATTTTGGATATGGGCTGCGCTATAGGCAATAGTACATTGCCTTGGGCCCGTGCATATCCAAAGGCAAAGGTTCTTGGAATTGACGTTGCTGCTCCACAATTACGCTATGCTTATGCTCGAGCTCGTGATTTAAATATTGAGGCACACTTCAGCCAACAAAATGCTGAGCGTACTAATTTTTTAGACCATAGTTTTGACTTAGTTGTTTCACATATCATGCTACACGAAACTAGTCGTAGCGCGCTTGACAAAATTTTGAAGGAATGTTGTCGTTTACTGAAACCTGGTGGAGTTATGCTACACCTCGAAATTCCACGTGGGAATACATTAGTAGAAAAATTTTTGTACAACTGGGAAACTTACAATAATAATGAAACATTTGCCGGTTATTTATCAGAAATAAATCTATTTGAAGCGGCTATAAAGAGCGGTTTCATGAGAGAAAATGTCGACTGCATTGACTTTAAAGTCGAGCGCAGTAAGGAACAAAATCTCTATTCTGAAAATCCCCATTGGAAGATACTCATTGCAAGAGGAAGCTAAAAGTGACTGAGAAAAAAAATAAAATTAAATTAAATACTAATAAAAAAGAAAAATTAAAAAAGACTAAGGCTGTTCCTTTAAAAATTACTTTACCACGTGTCGCGAAGGGAAAGAAGCCCAATTACTTTGCAGATCCTGCAACAGACAAGCTACTTTGGATAAGCTTAAGTTTAATGGAAGAGTTATCGGTTACCCGTGATCGCCTTGACACTGTAGAGCGTCTCTTAACACGTAAAAAAGTACTTAAGCCTGAAGAAATTGACGCCTATCAACCCGATACTGCAGCAGAAGCTCAGCGGTCAGCACGTAGAAGTGCTTACATAGAGCGTATGATGCGTGCGGTTGAAGCAGAACTAGAAGAGCTTACAGGGCACAATATGCCTAAGAACCAAGAGGAAGTGATTGCTGCGGTTGAAAGCTGATACTCATAAAAATTACTAGGCATATACAGAGACCTAGACATAGACAGATAAAAGCTCTATGAATCGATTTTTTAGGCAATTATTTTAGGGAGATCCACTGATGTTGGAAACAAACTATAAAAAATATTATCAAGCCCCTCTACCGGCGATTATTGCTGTACTTATTGTTTATTTTTGGCAAGGTTTAGGCCATACCATCATGCATATGATGCAGCACTCCTGGTTTCCTGGAAATGACTTAACAGCAGCCTTCTGTATTGGTGTAGTTGGGTTGGTGATGATATATTTTGGGCACGATAAGTCAGAAAATTCGGCCACTTTACTCGGTTTCGCAGGGGGCAGTTTGGTTTGGCTATCTTGGATTGAATTCAGCTTCGTGTGGGTGGCCCGCGATTTGCAAGTAGCTCCAGCTCTTTGGGGTGCAAAACCAACACTTCCTGAATATCGCGTTATGCTCTCCTCTGTCGGCGTTCTTTTTGGTACTTTGCTTTTCTTCTTTTTTAATAGAGAGACGCGTTGTAATGCCTTCATCTGGCTGCATCGCGCACTTGGTATGAGGCTAGGTGATAAAGCTTCCGGACAATCACGGAATATAGCCTCTATTGTTGCCATGGAAACTATATACGTTACTTGGTTTTTCTATATATATCTTTTAACTCTCTACAATCCAGATATCATAGGTACAGATCATTGGTTTACCTTTGCATCATGCATCATGTTTGCAGTGTGGGCTCTCTATTTAGTGCAACGCCTATGGTGGTTACAACGCATGGCTCCCGCACTCCGTTATGCAATTCCCACTGCTATTATTGCCTGGAACGTTAACGAGATTCTTGAGAAGTGGGGACATCTCACTGAAATTTGGGTGCAGCCAGCTAAATATGCTCTGGAGTTATCTCTCATTGGGGTTGCTCTTTTGTTTGTCCTTTTATTAGCCATCATCAGTCCTGCTCGACGCATCTTGCCTACTGAGCAAAAAAAGGCTTAGAGAAGACTGGACTTCGTGGTTCCTGTTGGCCGACAAAGACTTAGCAATGTCACTAAGCTGTGTGTAAGCAAATATGCAAGCAAATATCTGGTTTTTGACACTTTGCTTCCGTAGTAAAAACACCACCGCACGAATAGCTTAATTAAAAGATCAAAGAAAGAGGCATGGAAGTAATAATTCGGTTTTGATAGCTCAGATTTCCATGCGACCGACATTGGCACAACGCTCTGAGCCATTAGCATTAGATCCGGACAGGAGTTTAATCACGTAGTCGCAACGCCTCAGGGACTTCTTCAACTCGAGGGCGTACTGGTACTCAATGGTGGAATGCTGATCTTTGCGGCGGGGATGCTTGTTTGGGC
>SHZO01000004.1 GCA_009692285.1 Gammaproteobacteria bacterium
CAGATGCTGAAGATTTGCTCCGCTTTATAAGGCGTAGTCAAACGCAAAGTCTGTGTGCCTTCTTGTTAATGCGTCGCCCTGAGAGCACAGACAATCTAGAGTCAAAGATAGATGCCTGCGTACAACTCGAGCGTAGGGAAACACAGGCCTACCTCGGTATGCTCACCGTACGCCCCAACTTGCAGGCTCAAGGATTAGGGCGGGCCCTATTAAGTGCTGCCGAAGACTATGTCTGTCGTGAATGGCAATCGACTCAGATTACGATGACCGTCATCGTACAACGCGTCGAATTAATTGCTTGGTATGCACGGCGCGGTTATGTGGCCACCGGAGAGCGCGCCCCATTCCCCTATGAAGATCTCCATTTTGGAATACCCAAACGTCAGGATCTGGAGTTTGTCGTGTTATCCAAAGATCTCTCGCCGTTGAATAGATCCCAACTCAACAGCCCCTTGTAATTGCCCGTCGCGGCGCGAGAGGGTTAACGGCCTTTAGCAATAAATCACAATATCATGCAATTCAATATATGAACGGTCTAAGCGCGGAATAGCGAACCTATGCCGCACTGGGGGGGCGCAGGGCGTACTGAGCAATTTTCCAGACAATGCTCCCGGGCGATCTTTTAAAAAAAAGGCCCGGCAGTTACCTACCGAGCCTTTGCTCAAATCATCCGCGTGAACTGATTAGAACTTGTAGCTTGCCTCGATACCAATCTGGCGGTCTTGGCGTAACGCACCGAAGAAGGCACGAGGTGACCCGTACGCAGCAATGGCTGTCGAGGGCAGACCCGGATCCAAGGCTTGGCCATAGTTTGGGCTCAAGTAGGTGTGTAGCCAACGGGTGACCCCTGCCGCTGAGTCTTCGTTCAATAGATTGCGTCCATAGACTCCAACGCTCCAGTTATCTTTTTCAATCCCAAAGCGCGTGCCCAATAACAATGCTTCGCCAAAGTAAGCCCCGCCATGTACTTGCACGAACTTCTTACTCTCGTAGGAGAGTGTGCCGTTGACGTAGAGGTTGTAGTCCCCTCCCATCACCGGCTGCTTGTAATCGGCTGTGGTTGAAATTTTATGTTTGGCGGCCAACGGAAACTCTTTGCCCGCAATAGAGCAATCGCCTAATCCATTTAAGTTACGGGTTTGATCTGGCAAACCATTTATAAGTCTTAATATACCGCCACCACTGGTGAGGGTCCACTGCATGTCATCGCAACCCTTGGTGTACATCGTATCAGCCAGAGAATAGTTTATGCCTAAGATCAGGTTGTCTGTGGCGGCAAACTTAGCTTCAATTTCTATTCCTCTTGCACGACCCGCGCCTTGGTTAGTAGCCAAAGATGACACGGTGTTCACTACGCCAGAGGCACTAGGCGGCAACAAAACAGGGGAAGTTAACTGAATATCCTCTAACTTAATATTAAAGATGCTGGCATTGAGACGCAGACGACGATCCATCCAAGTCGACTTGATGCCCACCTCGTAGTTAACCGAGGTTTCTTCCTTGAAGAATTCATATTCTGGAACCCCAAAGGAAATGGCGGAAACGCCATTCAGACCGCCGGGCTTGAAGCCTTTTGCATACACGGCAAATAAGATTAGATCCGGGTTAACCTTGTAATTGAAGGTTACACGAGGGGTGGCTGAGAGAAACTTGCCGTTGCCACGTAAGCGAGAATTGTAAATCAAGAACTGCGGTCCGCCTTGATTATTCGTAATACCTGTAGAGGTGGTAGTTGCTGTAGCGCCATAATCTAACTCTGTCTTAAGTTCACGCGCCTTACGCCATTCAAACGTACCCTCAATACGATCTGTGAAGTCGTACCCAATCGAGGCAAAGAATGAATCGTTCCTTATGTCATAAATAGCTTTGGGACGATCTTGACCATTCAAGCTTAAGAAATCGATCTGAAAAGCTTTGCGCTCCCACTCAAAGTGATAGGCGCCCATTTGCCAACGAAAACGATCGGTCTGAGGTGAGGCAATTTTAACTTCCGTGTTCCAGTCGTTAAACACATCCAGATCAGCAGAATTAAAACTCGCGATTGGTTGCACCCCATTCACTGGGTTTCCAATAACGTTGGCTTGCGAATGATCGCTATCCGCGCCAGTTCTACGCCGATCTTTACGCTTGCCACCATCGATGGTTAACACGTAGCCTGAGCCTGCTATGTCGTAGGTGAACTTAAAGCTCGCCAAATCTAACTTGCGCGCCACACCAGAGAAGGGTGTTGCGACCCGTGTGTCATAGAGACCTGCGCCTGTAGCCGGCAAGAGAGCCCCTGTTGGAAAATTCGCTGGAATACCAGGGATCAAAGCGACAGGCGTTATAGTCACTGGACCATCATTTAAGAAAATCTTATTGGCTTTCACTTCACCGCAGAACCACTGATTGGTGTTTGCGGTAGTGGTATTGAGGTAGGAACCGACTGAACGCGTACCTGGATAGCAGTTATTAAAAGCACCGGACTGAAAGAATAGGGGACGCGAACCATCGTTGTCATCGTTATGCTGCAAACGCACACGTAATTCGATGTTATCTGTGGGAGTGAAGTTAAATGTTGCACTGATCGAATTTGTTTTTTCAAAACCGACCTTCTTGCCGGTGAGCTGGTTGACCCAACTATCTGAGCCATCAAATTTGTAGTAGCGGGCCGTTAAAGACGCCGCCAAGGATTCGCTGATACGCCCACTTAACGTGGAATTGAGCCGCACTTCATCGGCATCAAAGTTGGCGCTGCTACGAGCATTCAATTCATCGCCGGGAGTTTGTGTAATAAAGTTAATTGCACCAGCGTAAGTGTTGCGTCCGTAGAGGGCACTCTGTGGGCCGCGGATCACTTCGATACGTTGCACGTCGCTAATATCTAGATCTTGAATATCACCAGGGTAGTACACACCATCGATGAAATAAGCGACGCCCGATTCAGCAGTCGCATTCGCAGCAGCCAAAATGCTGCCCATGCCGCGCATGACAGGACGCTCGCTTGTGCGACCAAACGCCTTACCAAAGACGAGGCCGGGGGTTAAAGCCGCGAGGTCATCCACGGTATTCAAACCACGATTGGCGATATCAGTCGCGCTCAACGCTGTAACAGACAGCGGCACTTGCTGCAGGGATTCTTCGCGCTTACGCGCCGTGACAATCACTTCCTCTAATCCGCCCACTTGAGCCGAATCAGCATTTTGTGCCAAGACAGTATTGCCGCTCAGTGCCGTGACACTCAGGGACAGTAGTAATGCTAAAGAACTTTTGGTATTAAACATACAAACCCTCACAAATAACCTAATAATTTAACTCCAAACTATTCCGTATTCTGTAATAATTTTTCAAAAATTGCAGCTCCCTATACACAATGTTGCTAAAGCGCAACATAATGCCCTGATCAGCCCAGTTTACTATGCAAAGCTATAGAGTTAAAGCACATAAAACGCTTTAATAATAGTGAATTAAAGCCCTCGGGTAGGCAACTCAATAAAAATAAATAACCCCGGGGAAATAAAACTATTAAGCTCGCCAGCGACTGCTAGACGGGCAAAGACAATGTCTATTGGCTTAACTGTTCAATGATTGCAGGATTCTCTAATGTTGAGATATCTGTAGTGATGGGTTCGCCCCTGGCAATTGAGCGCAGCAAACGGCGCATTATTTTTCCAGAACGCGTCTTAGGCAAACTCTCAGCAAAGCGAATGTCATCGGGCTTTGCGATGGCGCCTAACTGCTCGCCAACCCAATCTCGTAGTTCACGCGTGAACTCTGTGGTATCCCCCGTGGGGCGCACGCCATGGCATACGACAAAGGCAAACACCGACTCGCCTTTGATCTCATGCGCACGTGAGACTACCGCGGCTTCCACGATACGAGGATGTGCTACTAGCGCAGATTCAATCTCCATCGTTCCTAAACGATGTCCCGCCACATTTAAAACATCATCGATGCGGCCCATAATCCAAAAATTACCGTCTGCATCGCGCTGCGCGCTATCACCAGAGACATAGAAGCGATTTTGAAATTTTTCCCAATAGGTTTTTAGATAGCGTTCATTATCGCCCCAAATGGTGCGTAGCATTGAAGGCCAGGGCTGACGAATGACTAAATACCCCCCCACATTAGGGGTGGAGACTGTATGTCCGTCATCATCGACGATATCAACGAAGATTCCTGGTAAGGCGTGAGTGCAAGAACCCGGTTTAGTGGCCGTGGCCCCTGGAATAGGCGAAATCATGATGGCGCCCGTTTCAGTTTGCCACCAAGTATCCACAATAGGGCAGCGCCCGCCCCCAATGACATGGTGATACCACATCCAAGCTTCTGGATTAATCGGCTCCCCTACACTCCCAAGCAGTCTAATCTTTGATAAATCATATTGCCTCGGCAAGTCATCCCCAAATTTCATCAAGGCTCTAATTGCTGTAGGTGCCGTATAAAAGATAGTAACGCCGTGTTGTTGGCATATTTGCCAAAAACGAGCGCCGTGTGGAAAAGTTGGCGCGCCTTCATACATTAAGAGTGTCGCGCCTGCCGCTAAAGGGCCATAGGCCACATAACTATGCCCAGTAATCCAACCCACATCTGCAGTGCACCAAAACACATCGCTGTCCTGAAGATCAAAGACCCAGCGATTTGTCAGCTTGGCATTTAAAAAATAACCTGCGCTTGAGTGTTGAATCCCCTTCGGTCGACCGGTAGAACCTGAGGTGTAGAGTAAAAATAAAGGATGCTCTGCATCAACCCACTCGGGCTCACACTGCGCCGGATTAATCTGTGTATTTTGTGCGGCAATCGCCTCATGCCACCACAAGTCACGGCCCGCTTTCATCGACACAGGGGCTCCGGTACGCCGCAAGACCAGTACGCTCTGTATGCTTGGACAGCCTGCGGATAAGGCTTTATCTGCAGCCGCTTTTAGTTCAACAATATTTCCTGTGCGATGACCTCCATCTGCGGTGATTAAACATATTGCCCCGGCATCTTCGATACGATCTTGAAGAGAGAGCGCAGAGAATCCCCCGAATACAACCGAATGAATCGCGCCCAAGCGTGCACAGGCTTGCATGGCAATAATTGCCTCGGGTACTAAAGGTAAATAAATCACCACCCGATCCCCGCGTCCAACACCTTGCGCCTTGAGCACATTGGCAAATCGACAAACTTGATAATGCAATTCTTTATAAGTTAAGCGGCGCACATCTCCAGGTTCACCTTCAAAGATAATAGCAGTGCGTTCACCATGTTTTGCAAGATGCACATCTAGACAGTTATAGGAGATATTTAATTGGCCATCAGCAAACCAACGATAGTTAGGCGCTTGTGACGCATCTAAAGTTTCGGTGAATGGCTGACGCCAAGTAATTTCCGTACGCGCAAGATTTGCCCAAAAATTAATGGGGTCTAGTGCAGCCTGCACATGTAATGCGGCTAGATCCTGTGCATTAATCCGTGCTGTAGCTGCAAAGCTACTCGGCGGTGGAAAACTACGCGTTTCAATGAGCGTGGATTCTATATTGTGCGGGCTTATATCTTTTTGACTCATGCTCATGATTCCCCATAATAATCAGGGTAATCAGGCGCTAGCCCCTTAAACCTTTTATGTAACCAAAGATACTGCGCAGGTGAACGTCGCACCTGAGCTTCAATCCAATGATGAAACGCCTCGGTATCAGCACTACTCTCAGGGCTGATACAGGCTCGATATCCCTGCGTACCTGGTAGGCGCTCAACCGCGTAGTGCAGCACCGCCGCACCGGTCATTGCACTTAAGCGCGTAGTTGCTGTGTTGGTAGCAACAGGAATACCAAAGAAAGTTTGCATTTGCGCCCCTTTGCCACGAAAAGCTTGATCCGGTGCATACCACACAATGCCGCCATCTTTAAGTTCACGTACCATCGCACGAATATCATCGCTTGCGATGAGGCCTGCTGAAATTGCTCCTCGGTATCGCTTAAAAAACTTGTTTAATAATTTATTCTTAGATGGCTTATATACCGCATGCACATTACGCGTGGCCATGGCAAAACGCGCTCCGATTTCTAAGGTTGTAAAATGTGCTGCAAGTAAAATAACTCCGCGGCCACTTTGGGTTATAGCATCAAGCGTTTCGAGACCTTCAAACTTAACTAGGGATAATAAATCCTCACGTGTAGCAAACCATGTTAGAGCTGTCTCAGGCAAAGTAATCCCCGCCTCTCTAAAATGAGCCCCTAATAACTCATCGCGCTGTGCAACGGTGAGCTCCGGTAAACAGAGTTCGAGATTACGTCGAGCCACTTTGCGCTGCGGCGAGGGTAGACGAGACGCAAGGGCGCCAAGCGCTGCGCCGACATGCAATGCTTGGGGATAGCTTAAACGCCCTAATAATTTAAGCCCAGCTAAAGCGGCCCAAGTCGGCCAGTACCGTGGAGCATAATCTTGCCATGAATAAAGGGATGAAGTCATGACTGAATTAATTGCACGAGTCGCTCACTTTGACGGCGCAGCATCGGACCAAAATTATTGAGATCAAAGAAATTACTCAACCCAGTCATATCGGGTGCCCGCGGCTGCAATGCTTCACGCTGCGCCTCTATTGGCATATCACAGACAATCTGTGTCAGTCGGCGTGCCAGAAATGCGGCGTCTTTATGTGCCATCAGCTTTGCAGATAATTTTGCCGCGCCACGAATGGGTAAGGTAGCCACAGTCTCAAGATTGTCATAGAGTTCCTCTAAAGAGAAAAACTCTTTCATGAGTACGCCCGCAGTTTTCGGACCGACCCCTGGGACACCACGAATGTTATCCACAGCATCCCCTGTGAGGGCAAGATAATCCGCATAGCGCTCTGGCGGAACCCCAAAGTGCTCTTCTATCTGATGATATTGTAGCTTTAGATTATCAGCGTAGCTCCAATAGATATCTCCCTCGCAGATCAGTTGCGCCAAGTCTTTGTCGCGCGTCACCACCGTCGAGTGCACGCCTTGCGCGCGCAAGCGACTGTGCAAAGTGCCAATAATGTCATCGGCTTCGTACTCACCACTAGCAAAATAAGCCACACCTAAAAGCTTACAAAACTCTTGGCACCGTAGAAATTGTAGCTTTAAATCAGCTGGAGCTGGATCACGGTTAGCTTTGTACTGTGGATCAATTCGATTGCGGAATGAGCTTGCAAGACTCTCATCAAAAGCTACGGCGAGGTACCGCGGCTTAGTGCGCTCCATCAAATCACATAAGAAACGCGCAAAGCCAAACAAGGCATGCACTGGATTCCCTTCACGATCCACCATGTCAGGCGGCATCGAGTAATACGCACGAAATACATAAACCGAAGCATCAATGAGATAGACCACGGGGAGAATTGTACCGGCGAATGCATCCTCACCTTAAGACATTAGTTTGTGAATCCTTTCATGTAAGGGGCTGGTACGCGGAAAGTGCGCCAGCAAATAAGCCATCTGGTCCACCAATACCCGTCGACCCTTAAGAAAGATGTACTCCGCATACGTGGGGGCAAAAGGCACTGCGAGTAACTGCATTTTAGCCTGCTCGGGCGTGCGGGCTCCCTTAAAATTATTACACCGACGACAGGCAGTCACTACATTCATCCAAACATCCCGCCCACCTTGACTAATTGGTCGGACATGATCACGAGAGAGTTCGCGAGCAGCCAGTCGATGCCCGCAATACATACAAAGATACGCATCACGCCGAAATAAGGTTTGATTATTCAGAGGCGGCACATAATCTTTACGTAAATTGCCAGGATTACTAGTATTGCCAACCGTAGCGACAATCGAATTAACCTCAAGTACGCTGCGATTTCCGGTCCGCGCGTTAGTCCCGCCATAGAGTGAAAAAATAGGAGAACCACAGGTATAGGCTATTTGGACTTGCGCATAAAGCCGCGCCGCTTCTCGGTAATCAATCCATTCTATGGGCATGCCAGCGATATCCGTGCGCAGAATCGGCTGCTGCAAAGACAGCCCCCCAAGCGGCCGAGCAAGAATCTGAAACCCCTCTGCGCGTCCCTGGTCTGCTACTTCGAGATCTATGCCGTTCATTTCACCCTCTTATAACCTTAAGGCACTAAGATACGGTAACTTTATGACAATATTCAATGCGTCAGCGCCTTGGCGAACGCAACACAGTCTCTTGACCCTCTTACTCTGCATAATGCTCACAGGCACAGTGGCGGCACAAGATGGTTTAGAGCCCATCGAAGAAGTAACTGTCTCGGGTGAGCGTGCTGGTCCGAGCCTTTGGCGCGTAACACACAAAGAGAACACCCTATATATTTTAGGCACTGTTACCGCACTGCCGAAGAAACTAGAGTGGCGCTCACTCGAAGTGGAGCGCGTGTTAGATCAAGCACAGCAGTTCATCCCCACCGGTAGCGATGTATCTGCAGATATTGGACCCATAAAGGCCGTGAAACTCTATTTACAATGGCGCAAGGTACGCAAAAATGATGCGGCAGCCAGTCTCGAAAGCGTTTTATCGCCCACCTTATTCGCCCGCTTTGAAGCAGCACGTCTAAAATATGCTCCGAGTAATCGCAGCCTACTGGAGCGTCGCCCCGCACTGGCTGCCGCAGAGCTCTGGCGCGATGCGCTCTCACGCACAGGCCTGACGGGTGGCAAAGATATCAATGCCCTGGTCGTAAAATTAGCCCGAGCACGTAAAGTACCTAGGATTCGACCACAACTGCGTGTTGATGACCCACAAGGTGCCCTGAGCGAAATTGGGCAAATTCCTTTAAATGCAGAGGTGGCCTGCTTAAGCGCTACATTGGACCGTCTGGAAAGTGATTTAAGTGATGCTCGTGAACGCGCTCGCGCCTGGTCTATCGGGGATATCAATGCTTTGAAAATTCAAGTCGGCGCAAGCCAACAAGAAGCATGCTGGTCTGCGTTACTCAGTGGTCCTAAGATTTCAGCACTCAAAAATAATTATGATGCCGCATGGCTCTCCACTGCGAGCACTGCACTTGAAAAAAACCGCTCCACACTCGCGGTACTCTCAGTGGGTGAATTACTCAAACCGAATGGAGCCCTAGAAAAATTACGTGCGCTGGGATACCAAGTGAACATTACGGAGTAGCATGAGTAGGCATGGGCCAAACTAAAGATAAATCACGTACATGATAAATTTTGTCATAGCACAAAGAATTGCCCACACAACTTACCGTTAATTGCGCAAGGTCGGCTCGTGTCATCGGAGTAAGAACACTAGTATCTTCAGTAAGCTGTGCGTAGCCAGTGGCTGGAGTGCCTGCAGGATACAAACGTGCATTACGCATAATAGTGCTATATATGCCACTCGTACGCAGCATCATCTCGCCGATACCCTGATCTTTGAGTTTCGGCAATAACCCTGGCACTCGCTCCCAACCTAAAGTTAAAAATTGACTAGCATTATCGCCTGCACCCACAGCACTGTGATGCAAAATCTGTACAACGCCATTGGCCTTTGCCGCAGGCAATGTATTACCCATGACTTTTTCATAAAAATGCTCATCACCATCATCTACTCGCACAGCATTAATAATTGCAAAAAATTTTTTGGCGTATAGCGCGACAGCAACTTCTCTCTGGTTGAGTAAATTTCCCTCAAGAAAATCTACCGTCAATCCATTCAGTTTGCTTCGATCAGAATCCCTCCGAACATACACGCTCACATGATCACCTTGCTTGACTAGTAAACGCACAATTTCGGAGCCTAACTCTCCTGTACCGCCTAGGACTAATATCTGGCGGCCAGAATCAGCCGATGTAGCCCCAAATGCGCTCAAGGAGCACAGCAAGATTGCAATCGCGCAAATAAACAAACCTATAGCTTTATTAAATAATATTCGTTGCATGGTTAAATTTAAGAATAAGCCTAAGGACACCGTGTCGTATAGTCGCAATATGAAATCAGCTCGCGCACGTGGCGTGGCAGCGATGTTTATCGCCGTCGCAGTTTTTTCCGTTATGGACGCCCTACTCAAATCACTCTCGACACACTATCCCCCCTTCCAAGTCGGAGCGATCCGCGCTTTAGCGTCCCTACCCTTTGTATTAGGGCCACTGTGGTGGCGTAATCGGCTCCACGAAATCATACCGGTACGTTGGTCGTTACATCTTCTGCGCGGAATATGTGGCGTACTAATGTTGGCAGGATTCATCTACGCTTTGCGCGAAGGTTCTCTCGGGGCGGTGTACTCCCTTTACATGGCGGCTCCACTTTTGATTCTTCTCCTGGCGGCATTACTGCTCGGCGAACGTATTTCGTTAAGTCATTGGGGCGCTGTTTTTCTTGGGCTCGCAGGGGTGTTAATCATTTTAAAACCTAGCTCTAGTGGGCTGCCTTTAGCCGCCGGGCTTGCTGCAACAGGCTCGGCGCTGTGCTATGCAGCAAGCGCTATTCTCACGCGCATACTGTCACGTACCGAGACCCCCGCAGCACTAGTGCTGTGGTTTCTCGTCATTATTGGGGTGGTATCCCTAGTGCTCAGCCTAGCCACTTGGGTCCCCATACGCAGCTCGCATGCGGCATTAATCTTTGCTATTGGCTTAAGTGGCGCACTTGGACAGCATTACATTACTCAGGCACTAACGTTAGCACCAGCCTCGGTAGTGGCGCCTATTGAATATACCGCGCTGCTCTGGGGGGCAGGCATCGATTGGTTATTTTGGTCTACCAGTCCCAGTATTAGAATGCTCCCCGGCGCATGCTTAGTGGTTGCCGCTGGTATGTATGTGGCTTGGAGAGAAAGATGAGACACCCAACCTCGGATCGACGCAGTATTGTCATGCCTGCGTTAGCAACCAACATTTCTTTCGCACTCCTATGAACCTATTAGGTACCTACGCAAAACTCATTGGTGTTGCTGCATTATGGGGAGGTACTTTTATTGCCGGTAGGATTGCTGCGCCACTTCTGCCGCACTTCACTTTATCAGCGTTACGCTTTTGGACTGCTTTCGGCTTATTGCTACCTGTTCTCTTCATCATTGAAAAGAAACTCCCTCGCCTATGTGTTCGTGATGGGCTATTTACACTGATGCTCGCGCTAGTAGGCTTAGTCATTTATAACTTACTGTTCTTAGGCGCACTCGAATTAATTCCAGCAAGTCGTACAGCTCTCGTCGTAGCCCTAAATCCTATTCTCACATCTCTAGGTATGGCCTTGGTTTTTCGTGAAAGACTTGCGCCCCATCGGTGGCTTGGAATTTTGCTTGCCTTAACCGGCGTTTGCGTCGTGCTAGCCAAAGGCAATCCACTACAAATACTACTTGGCCTAGGACAGGGCGAAGTGCTAATGCTCGGTGGCGCGATGTGTTGGGCTATTTATACAATCCTCGGTCGCTTTGCACTTCAGAACGGCAGCTCACTCTCACCGTTGTCAATCACAACGTTCACTACACTGTGGGGGGCCTTAATGCTCTCGATTGGAATTCCCTTCGAGTGGGATCAGTGGCAAATCGCCCAATGGGAAGCCGCGGGCTTGCGGCTGCAAGTGATAGGGGCAATTCTGTATCTCGGTGCCGGCGGCACAGCGCTTGCCTTCGTTTGGTACGCCCAAGGCCTCAAGAGGCTAGGGGCAGCCCACACTGCCGTCTTTAATAACTTGGTGCCGGTGTTCGGCGTATTGTTAGGCGCTCTGCTGTTGAGCGAACCTTTGCTGCCCTCCATGATCCTTGGGGGGCTCGTGGCACTGCTGGGTGTGAGCCTCACCAATTGGAACGAAAAAAAATAAATCAATCACTTGCAGAAGCAAGCGTATAAACCATGTCATCAATCTATTATAAATGACCCAGCTTAGTACCTCTTGAATTATTAACTATATGATTTTAATAGCTTTAGTACAGGTGGTTAATTTTTGACCAAGCCAACAAAAAACTGCGGAAATCACTTAAATTTATGCCTTATTGAGGATGCTTTTAACAACGTTATCCACACCCTCTGTGGACGAAATACCAACCATGAATGAATTGATCATCAGAGTCGCCTTAGATACCCCCCTAAGACAACTATTCGACTATTTGCCCCCTGCAACAGGCTTCGCGGCTGATCCAGGTGTACGCGTGAGCGTCCCGTTTGGACAACAACAGCTCATTGGTATTATTATTTCAATAGAAAATCAATCAGCCGTTGATATAGCCAAATTAAGACGAATTAATAGGATAATTGACGAAAAACCAGTATTTGATACAGCCTTACTTGGGCTGCTGTCTTGGGCAGCGGATTACTATCATCATCCTCTCGGTGAGGTGATCAGCACCGCCTTACCTAAGCTCGCCCGTGAGGGGGCAGCACTATGCGCGCAGTTCCAGTGGTGGAGTCTGACCCATGCAGGAAAAACCGCACTTGCTGCAGGGGAGCCTCGCCGCGCCCCAAAGCAATTAGCACTGATGGCCCATTTGGCCCCCCTGTCTCAGGCGAACGTAGAACACCTCAACGCAAGTCTGCCAGGTTGGCGAGAACCCGCGCGTATGCTGCTGGCACGAGAATGGTTGCAAACAGAAACTCGCGCCATTGATCACAATCAGGCCACAAGGCCACCCTTGGCTGATGGCCCGAGCGTCTCCTTAATTACTCAACCCACCCCCTCACCCGAACAACAAGCCGCAATCGATGCCATTGGTGATCATCAAGCCCCGAAGTATCAAGCTTGGTTACTGCATGGCATCACTGGCAGTGGCAAAACGGAAGTATATCTGCGGTTAACTAAGCAACATCTGGCGCGTGCACGGCGCGTTTTAATCTTAGTGCCCGAGATTGGTCTCACCCCGCAATTAGTCGGCCGCTTTGCAGCGCGCTTCCCTGACGCAAAATTAGCGATATTGCATTCAGGGCTCACTGACAATGAACGCTTAAGTGCATGGCGCTCCGCGCACAGTGGCCATGCTCACATTGTACTTGGTACGCGCTCAGCGGTATTTGCACCAATCCCTAATTTAGGACTCATCGTCGTCGATGAGGAACACGATGCTTCATTTAAACAACAAGAAGGAGGCTTTCGTTATTCAGCGCGCGATTTAGCCTTGGTGCGGGCACAAGCTTTAGGCATACCCATTGTGCTGGGCTCTGCTACACCGGCACTGGAATCCTTGCAAAACGTTAAAACGGGTCGCTTCATTCGATTATCACTACCGCGCCGCACTGCCAGCGCTCAACCACCGCTGTTGCGCTTAATTGATGTACGTAATGAAAAGGTGCATGCGGGTCTATCAAGTACAGCCATCGCCGCTATTAAACGTCACTTGGCAGCTGAGGGCCAAGTGTTGGTGTACATCAATCGACGTGGCTATGCGCCCACACTTGCTTGTACTGCCTGTGGTTGGGTTGCTCCCTGCACAGCCTGTGATGCGCGCATGACAGTGTATCGAAAATCGGACAGGCTGCGCTGCCATCACTGCGGCGCAGATAGGCATTTACCGCGCGAATGCCCCCAGTGCGGGTATGCCGTCAAAACAGTAGGCCAAGGGACTGAGCGTGTTGAAGAGTCTTTGGCAGATACTTTCCCCGGTATCGTTATTGCCAGAATGGACCGGGACGTAGTACGTCGCAGCGCTGATCTAGAAGCAGTCGTTGCGCAAATCGCCAGTGGCAATGTAAGAATCTTAGTTGGTACTCAGATGGTGGCCAAAGGGCACGACTTTCCTGCAGTCACGCTTGCCATTGTGCTGAATGCAGACCAAGGCCTGTTCAGTACTGATTTTAGAGCCTCAGAGCGCCTCGCCCAGACAATCGTACAAGTAGCAGGAAGAGCTGGGCGTGGCGCCCGCCCAGGCGAAGTATTAATTCAAACGGAATATCCCGAACACCCTTTATTACAAGGTTTACTAAGCGGGGGCTACGAGGCATTTGCCGCCGCAGCACTGCAAGAACGCGAGGCCGCTACTTGGCCCCCCTTTTCCCATTTAGCCGCACTACGCGCCTCCGGCACACAAATTACCGCTGCGATCGAATTTCTCGAAGCCGCACGACTTAGCGCCGGTGCCTACCCTACCCCAATTCGACTACTAGGGCCGGCACCCGCGGCTATGGCTAAACGCGCCGACCGACATCACGCCCAATTACTCATTGAAAGTGCTGATCGTAGGGCACTGCACAGATTCTTGCGCGACTGGCTACGGCAAGTAGCGACACTACCTGAGGCGCGCCGCGTGCGCTGGGCGCTCGATGTGGATCCGCTAGAACTCTTCTGAGGCGGTAGAATTGCGGCTGTAACAATTATTTATTTTAAAATCCTCTTTTAAATTAATTAGAGAAGCCTCACGCGTGAAAATTGAACTTGAAAAAATACTGCAGCGTGCAGTTCACTCCTTAGAAGGCTCTCTACTGCCTTCGGCTATCGACCCGCAATGGATTACGGTCGAACGAACGCGGGATATACAACATGGCGATTTTGCTTCGAATATTGCCATGCGCTTGGCAAAGAGTGCGGCGCGTAGCCCACGCGAACTCGCTCAAGCGATTATTTCCGCACTGCCAATGAACTCAATGATCGAACGCACGGAATTGGCCGGCGCGGGTTTCATAAACTTCTTTTTGCGTAAAGATATATTTGCGCATGAATTAGCTCGCGTGCATGAGTTAGGCGAAAATTATGGCCGCGTAACGTCGCCCACCCCCACCAAAGTATTATTGGAATTTGTGTCAGCAAACCCTACAGGTCCAATGCATGTAGGCCACGGTCGACAGGCTGCTTACGGAGATGCTCTCGCGAATCTGCTTGCTGCAGCTGGTAATGAAGTTTCACGTGAATACTACATCAATGATTCTGGTCGACAAACTGAAATTTTAGCGGTCTCAGTGTGGCTACGCTATTTAGAAGTCTGCGGGGAGACTCTCAAGTTCCCCATGAACGGGTATCGTGGTGATTATATTTTGCCAGTAGCAAAAAATATCTATGAGTCTCAAGGTAATAATTTACGTCATCCGGCGCACATTGTCTTTACAGATCTCCCCTTAGATGCTCCACAAGGCGACAAAGACCAATATATTGATGCATTAATTACCCGCGCTCGCAGCTTAATTGGCGAGTCTTCGTGGCAATCACTACTCAGTTGTGCTTTGAGCGATATGATAGTTGAGATTCGAGAAGATTTAACCGCCTTAGGTGTCTGCTTCGATCGCTGGACTTCGGAGCGCGAATTTGCTGCCAGCGGCGCTATTGACCGCGCTTTAGAACGATTGAGAACTAAAGACCTGCTCTACATTAAAGATGGTGCAGAGTGGTTTAGAGCCACTGCATTTGGCGATGATGAAGACCGTGTTGTCGTACGTGAAAATGGCGTCAAAACTTATTTTGCCTCAGATATTGCCTATCATTTGGATAAGCGTGAGCGTGGATATGACACCCTGATTGATGTACTTGGGGCTGATCACCATGGTTATGTCGCACGACTACGCGGTGGCCTACAGGCATTTGGCCATTCAGAGGAGTGTTTAGAAGTTTGTCTCATCCAACTTGTAAGCCTTTATCGAAACGGTGTAAAACTTTCGATGGGTAAACGTGAAGCCACTTTTGTCACACTGCGAAAATTACGCGAAGAAGTTGGTAATGATGCCTGCCGTTTATTTTATCTTATGCGTAGTAATGACCAACCGCTTGATTTTGATCTGGAACTTGCAAAATCTAAATCTAATGAAAATCCTGTCTTCTATATACAGTATGCGCATGCGCGAGTCGCTAGCGTCATGAAAGAACTCGGCGCCCGAGGAATTAGTTACGAGCCTACGAAAGCACAGCAGTTGGTACTACGTCCTAGTAGTACTGTGCTGGCTAGCGAGCCAGCACAAGCCATGTTAGCTAGTTTGTCGCGTTACCCTGAAATGATTCAACATGCGGCTACGCAGCGCGCTCCTCATATACTGGTGCATTACTTGCGTGATTTAGCCACAACTTTGCATTCTTTTTACAACGCAGAGCGTGTGCTTGTGCCTGAAGACGACCAGCGATATGCGCGTGTTTACGCTCTACTCGGCGTGCAGAGAGCGTTAAGAAATGGTCTAGAAATATTAGGTGTCTCAGCACCGGAGTCTATGTGAACACACCGATCGGTCGCGACTTCAAACGTAGTCAAAAACGCAGTAGCTTTGAATTTAATTTTGGTAAAGAATTCTGGGCAGGGCTAATCATAGGGCTAACGTTTGCCGCAACAGGTTTAATATTTCAACAACGAAATATAGATGCAAATTTACGAATAGCACGTGATGGCTTAAATCCCACAGATAGCCTGCGTGTCAAGGGAGTAGGAAATGACGCTGCGTTAGAACCCCTTGAAGATAATTCTCAGAAATTAGATTTTTATGATCGTCTGAAAACTTTAGAAGTTGTGATACCAGAGATTGAAAATAACGTCCAAGGTGACCTCCCAAACAACCCTGTAGAGAGACCCGGTAGTTATGTTTTACAGCCAGGGGTCTACGCCAAGGAGGCCGACGCCGAGCGCCTTCGAGCGCAACTCCAGCGTCTCGGAGTAGAGGCAACCGTACAGCCACTCACCTTTGACACTAATGTATACCATCAAGTTCGCATTGGACCCATGACAGATTTAAAGGTCTTGAATAGCATTCGTGCAAAATTAAATGCCGTACAAATACAGCCCGTTTTAATTCGATTGGGCGACTGAGAGATCTGAAAAACTTTAAAGCTTATCTTCTTCGCTTACACGGAAACTAATGCCTAAGGTACGCAACTTGCGGTATAAATGAGTACGCTCCATTTTTACACGCTTAGCTAATTGAGTGACCTTTCCATGACATAACAGCAGCTGTTGCTTTAAATAAGCACGTTCAAAATGCTCGCGGGCCTCACGTAATGGAAGTGAAAGTAAATCCCGATCTAGAAAAGTAGCGCTTAACGGGATTTGCCTAACGAGCTGTTGATCAACTTCATCTAGACTGATCTCTTCTTGGCCAGTTTGTAATAACAAGCGATGCACTAAACTACGCAACTCTTGCAAATTTCCTGGCCAAGGATAATGGCGCAACCTATTTTGTGCAGCCACGCTAAATCGCCTAAAAGGCACTCTTTGATTTTCAACTAGAAAATCAATGTACTCGCTCAGAAGCGCAGAGACATCTTCCGGATGCGCACGGAGGGGCGGAACAATGACTATTAGCGTATTTAGTAAGGTTAATAAGTCATGGCGAACACAGAGCTGTTCCTTAATTTTACCAGTGCTTTCTTCCTGCAACATCACCCCCGGCACTGCCGAAGATAGCACCCGGGCGGTAAAGGGACGTTTTTGTGTTTCGCCAAGTCGCGAGAATTCACCAGTGCTTAATACACCAAACAATATACGTTGCGCTGCGGGAGGCAAATCGCCCAATTCATTTAGGAATAAAGTGCCATCACAAGATTTTTCTAATAAACCTAATGCAGAGCCCTGCCCTAGAAGCAATACTTCTAAGTCAATTTCACGCAAAATACTAGCTACAACGCTAATAAAAGGGCCCTCCGCTCGTGCACTATTATCATGTAAAAACCGCGCAAAAGATTCCCGCCCTGTATTTGACTCGCCCACCAGCACTACTGGCGCAACCCGAGTAGCGAAATCAGACAGTTGCAATCGTAGCTTCTTTATTAGGGGACTATGACCAATAGGTTTAGAGCTGATGTTTCGTAATTTATTTGCACCCAACTGTTTACGGTTAAACTCTAATGCACGTTGAACAGTACGCAATAACTTCGCTAGAGACAGTGGCTTCTCAACATAATCAAAAGCGCCTAAGCGAGTGGCATCAACGGCAGTTTCAATCGTCCCATGGCCTGAAATCATCACGATAGAGCAAGTTGAATGAGAGTCGTTCACCCACTCTTTTAATAACGTAATACCATCAATATCTGGCATCCAAATATCAAGCAATATTAGTTCTGGGGAGTAGTCAATTCGCAGCTTGCGTGCATGTTCTGCATTAGTAGCAACTTCAACCTCATAGCCTTCTTCAGAAAGAATTTCTTTTAATAAACTACGAATCTCAGACTCATCGTCAACAACTAAAATTTTTCCTAAGAACATATTTTTTCCCTTACTACGCTAGGACAGTCGCTCTGGAAGTGGCAACATAACACGAATTCGGGCACCGCCCGAAATTAAATTTTCTGCATAAATGTGTCCTCCGTGATCAGAAACAATTTTTTTAACTATTGCTAAACCAAGCCCAGTACCTCGAGATTTACTGGTTACATAAGGATCAAAGATATGTTCGATCATCTCCAATGGGAACCCCAGTCCATTATCAGAGACACTAATCTGCGCAAAATACTGTTTTCCGACTTGGATCTGCTCACTAATGACCTCGAGACGAGCCGCTTTTACTGTCTCTAGCGCCTCAATCGCATTAGTGAATAGGTTGTTAAGCACCTGCCTGACTCGCCCCTGATCAGCGTGCAGCATTTCTAGGCCTGGATCTAATATAACTTGGATAACTATTGCTGTTTCCTGAGTACGATATAAATCAAGTACTTCATTCACTAATGCATTTAAGTTAAATGGAGATACTTCTATGAGTGATCCTCGAGCGTATTCCGTGAAGTCATCCACCATCTTTTTGAGCGATTCCACTTGATTGATAATAGTCTGGGTTGAACGCTCCACAAGGTCAGTATCTGAAGCGCTAAGATTAGGTAACAAGCGACGCCGTATACGCTCAGCTGATAACTGGATAGGAGTCAAAGGATTTTTAATTTCATGCGCAAGTCGACGAGCAACTTCGCCCCAAGCTGCATCGCGCTGCGCATGCAGCAAATTAGTTACGTCATCAAAAACAATGACATAATGTTTCTTTTCCTTATTTACCTGCGGCAGCGCTACACAAGCACATACTAAAATTCTCGGCGATGCGGAGGCAGCATCTCCGCGTATTTCGATCTGTTCGCGCCACTCATCACGTCCAGCAGAAAAACGCTGGCTAATATCCTGTGCAAATTGGTGCAGACGATCATCGCTTCCACTAATCTGACTTAAGAAATGTCCTGCGCTTTTACCTAAATCTACGCCTAAAATACTGCCTGCTGCCTCATTTGCTATCTGAAGAACCAGATTTCTATCTATCGTAATCACGCCAGTTGAAAGCCGCGCTAATATAATGGCAAGTTGCGTCCTCTCACGCTCTACGACTTTTTGACTGCGCTCTGTTTCAGCTCGCGCTTGACTTAAACGAGTAGTCATATCATTAAATGAATCAACTAAGAACCCCATCTCATCCTTTGAAGTCACGGGTACTTTAGTAGACAAATCTCCATCTGCTACAGCCCGTGTACCAATCATAAGATTGCGCACTGGACGAAACAGTACTTCTGCGAAATAAATAGCCCCATAGATACCTGCAAGCAACGTAACTAATAGCACTAAAGTAAGAGTAAAGCGAAAACTATATTTTAGCGGCTCACGCAAGGCCACTAAATCACCATACTGGGAGTAGGAACGCTGCACTGCGTCAGTAAGCTCAGCAAATTGGCGTGGCAAGTCGTAAGTTACCATTACAAATCGTATTGCGTTATTCCTGGCATCGCTACTTTTAATTTGTGCCCCTGTACGAATTAAATAGAGAGAATCTTTAATAGGCTCCAAACTCACATATGTATTACTACCACTAATTTGTCTAACTAGATCTTCAGGTGCTCTTATAGATTTCACATCCGACATAGTCACGCTGCTGATTCCAATAATCTGCTGATGTTCTCCGTACATAACTATTTCTGAAGCACCAGAACTGCGCAATTCTTCATCTAGCTTTAAAATAGATTCTGCTGTACTAAGACGCGCTATTTGTTGCGCAAAAGTCTCTGTACGCAAACCATATTCTCGCATACGTAACTCTAAGGCTGAGCGTGAAAGTTTCACCGCATCATTGAGTCCCTGCTTAATTTCAACTTTAAACCAACTATCGATCCCACGGTTTAGGAAACTAAGCGAGAAAAAATATACCGTTAGCAATGGTAATGCGACTAATATAATAAATGCACCCGTTGTCCGCGCCGTGAGTTTAGAGCCAGATACATTGTTCTGGTAAGCAATAAGTAGTTGGCGTGCTTTACGTAAAACTAATACTAATAGTATAAGTACAGCAACTGAACTACCTACCAAAAACCATAGTTGCAATCGACTAAATTGATTCGAATTCTGTGCTGAGAGCGACAGGCTCAATAATGAGCCAACCACTACAGCAATCCAAATCGTGGCTAGTACTTTTGGTTTATATCGAGTTAGCGTATCAACGGCCATGAGTACCAACCAGAATCGCGGCTCCAATTATTAGTCCAGAACAACAGTGCTCGCAGCGCTCCAGTCAAATGTCTGCGGTACTGACTAGCTCTCAACCGCACAGTGTATTCACCAGGTTCTGAAATTTGAGCGCTGACCATGATCGGCCATGCTTCAATTTTACCGAGAAACACTACTGCATCTTCGAGACTAGAATAGGAAGTCTGGTCACCAGTTGTAGTATTTTTTACTAAATAACGTTCGCTAACTGCATGAAAACTAAGCACTCGCCGCAAGGTAATACTGATCACTGTATTATCAAACCAATAATTCTTTGCTTCAGCCACCTCGACATGAATATCATAGGCTAAAGAAACTCCATCGCGTAACGTGTTATTAATTTCCTCATTTTTTGGATATTGGATTTTCGCACTAACTTGATAGACCCCATTATTTACATTAATAGCAGCAGTCTCAACAATTATTTTATTGACTGATGCAGCTGAAATAGCACTTGTTGTCATATTTGACTCAATGTTTTTTTCTGTGCTTTGCGCCATTGAAATAGGTGATAAAACGTTTGCTGCAACCCATATGAGATTTAACAGCCAATAATTTTTAATCACAGGGAGCTCTCCAATCCTAGACAGGCATAATAAAAGCCATCAGTCCCTGCAATCGTGCCTGGTAGCAACTGTACTCCGGCTTTTAACTGCAGTGCACCTGGAGGCATTACTAAGTGATCAGGCCAAGGCAATAGACAAGCTTCTGGGTTATTGGCCAAAAAACTCTGTATCTGGGTTTCGTTTTCTTCGGGTAAAACCGAACAAGTAGCATAAACTAAACGGCCGCGAGGCGCTAAATGAGAGAAACAGCGCTCTAAGATATAACGCTGAATACCAGCCATCGCTGCAATATCTTCTTCACGACGCAGAAGTTTAATATCTGGATGGCGCCTAATAACACCAGTGGATGAACATGGCGCATCTAACAAAATGCGATCAAAGAGCGGCTCATCCGCCAGAGCTTCGCTACGGGTTAAATCGCCACGACGCACACGCGCCTCGCGATTCAAGCGAGTCAAAGTACTACTGACCATCATCAAACGTCTTTCATCAGCATCCATTGCTAATACATCTTTTAGCTCAGATTCATACTCCAGAATATGACCCGTCTTCCCGCCCGGTGCCGCACAAGCATCAAGCACTCGCTGTCCTGGTTTGAGATCCAATAAATGTGTGGCAAGTTGTGCACCCGTATCCTGCACTGATACACGCCCTTCACGAAAACCTGGCAATACATTAACCGATGCTGAATGTTCTAATTCAATGGCTCCCGGCATCCATTCGATAGCTTGAGCCGCACGGCCTTCTGCTGCAAGTTCGCGCAGATAACTCGCCACCGAGCCGCCGCGGGACAAATCGACACGCAAAATCATCGGAGGATGCAGATTATTCGCAGCTAACAATTCTTCATGCTGTAGCGGCCAAGCCTGTGCAACCGCTCGCACAAACCAATCAGGATGTGCAGAGCGAGCTACGAGATCCGCATCTACAGCCGCAAATAGATCAATACGCTCTCGCACAAAACGGCGCAACACTGCATTTACAAACCCCGTAGCACGCTCTAAACCTAAGCCGCGTGCGGCATCAACAGCTAAATGCACGCTAACCTCATATGCGCCACGTGAATATTCAATTTGATGGGCTGCGGTTATCAATAAGGCGCGCAATGGCGGAGCTAAATCTGTTGCAGGACGATTTACCAAACGCGCTACCGAGGGGGCTAGCCGTAAATACCACCGTAATGTCCCTAAAGTAATCGCTCGAACTGCCGCACGATCTTTGCGCGCTTCAGCATGCGCCAACGCATCATCCGAGGAGAGCCCCTCGTGAGCAACAGCGGTCACTGCCTTAACAGCCGCAACTAAAGTATCTGCGCCGGGTGCTAGTGTTGCTTCATTCATATAAAAAACTCACCTTCTAAAGACACGCCGTTTGTAAACTCACGCGCCGTCACCAAGCGACGTCCCGAACGTTGTAATTCTGAAATTCCTAAATAACCCGTACCGCAGGCAATCACTAATAATTCATGATGCAGTCCTAACACTGCGCCGGGCGTCATCTCGACTACACGACCCAATAGAGCATTATCAAACGGTGATGCCTTATGGATACGCAACTGCTCCCCTGCGTAGAGGGTCTCGGCAATTGGTCGTAATTGGAAAGCGCGTACTTGCTGATCAATCTGCTTCGCGCTATTGCGCCAATCGATACGCGCTTCATTTTTTTCAATCTTTGGAGCATAGGTCATCCCAACTTCAGACTGTGCTATGGGGCGTGCAATCAAGCCCTCTATGAGATCTAAAGTTTCAAGTAACGCTTCCGCACCTATTTTAGCTAAGGAAAAATGTAGCTCTGGGCTGCTCATATGTGGCGTAATATTTATTTTTTTCTGAAGCCACATAGGCCCCGTATCAAGACCCGCATCCATTTGAATAATAGTCACCCCGGTTTCAGTGTCGCCTGATAACAAAGCGCGTTGAATGGGCGCAGCGCCACGCCAACGTGGTAATAACGAAGCATGAATATTTACACAACCTAAGCGCGGGATAGTCAACGCAGCCACCGGCAGTATCAGCCCATAAGCCACGACCACTAACAGATCGGGTTGCCAAAGATTTAAGGCAGCCAGCCCTTCAGGTGTGCGTAGAGTGACAGGTTGCGCAACAGGCAGCCCCTGCGCTAAAGCAAATTCTTTAACTGCACTAGCAGAAATTTTTCGCCCACGTCCTGCTGGTCGATCAGGCTGGGTGAGCACGCCAAGGACTTGATGCCGCGAGCCCTGCAGCGCCGCCAAGGCAGGCACTGCAAACTGGGGGGTTCCCGCAAAAATTAAACGCATTCACGTCTTTCTTTGATCAACTTACGACGGATACGATCACGCTTGAAACTAGAGAGATAATCTACAAATAGCTTCCCCTCCAAGTGATCCATCTCATGCTGCAAGCACACTGCATTTAAACCTTCAAGCTCTAATTTAAAAGCTTGGCCATGACGATCTAAAGCACGGACAACAATTTTTTGTGCGCGCTCGATCTCATCAAAGATACCTGGCACAGACAAACAGCCTTCTTCCATCCGGCCAATATCATCCCGCTGTAAAATCTCAGGATTAATAAATACCTGCGGCGCCGTGCGATCACCGGAAACGTCCATTACAAGCAAGCGAAGATGTACATCTATTTGAGAGGCAGCCAACCCAATACCAGGCGCCGCATACATAGTTTCAAACATATCATCAATGAGTTGAGATAAAGCCGCATCAAAAATAGTGACGGCTTGGGCGCGGGTACGCAGCCGGGGATCCGGGAATTCTAGGATTTCTAACAACGCCATGATGCAGGCCTCGGATCAAAGTAGTTCGTTAGCACATATTATATCAGGGCAAATAGAGCATATTTTGCACGAGCCAGAGCGCTATCCTGCAACGCTCGGCTCTATGTGTTCCTAAAGCACTTGCAAGCCCCTCTCCACCCACTCTTGAACCGAGCAAAAGTGCGCAGAAAGCCACCATAGCACGAAATATCTTGTTAAAAATTACTATTTTCTATAAAAAACAATAGGTTATATGCTTTAAAGCCTATTTGTCGATGGACAATTAGCCTAAAATCCTGTTAGATGTCGTACGCTTTGAGCTGACCAACAACGATACGCTCATCGCGATCATCAGCCTCTCCAGCGTTGCTATAGCGTCCTTGCTCTCCCATCCCTCGAACTTGAGGGTTGAGTTGAATAAGATGCAGTGGCTCGTTATTACCGAGTGATTGACATATAACCATGACAGAAATTGATGGCAGTGTTCTCGACATCCTTATATACGTGTTCGACCGATACATGCTGGCCGATGCACCAGATGTCCCTGAGCGCGAAGAACTTGCCCAGGATTTAGAGCTTGCGGGCTTCACCTGCGACAACGTTGAGCGTGCGCTAGACTGGCTTGCAGATTTAGCTGGCGAACGCGATCGACCCTCCCTAGCTGAAACCGGCGCACGCGCCATGCGTGTCTTTGCTGAATCCGAGCTCAATCATTTACCTAGCGAATGTCGTGGCTACCTTTTAACTTTAGAACGCATTGGCATTCTCTCGCCACAACAACGCGAAATTGTCATCGAACGATTACTCGCTTTAGATTCTGCTGAACTCGATGTTGACCAACTCAAGTGGGTCATTTTAATGGTGCTCTCTAGCCAGCCTGGGGAAGAGCTAGCCTGCGCTCGCATGGAAGACCTAGTGTTCGATTTACCTGAAATTCCGCACTGAAAGTGCGCTTGCAATTTAAAAATAAATGGCAGCTAATCTAGTTATTGTTGAGTCGCCAGCCAAGGCGAAAACAATAAAAAAATACCTCGGAAAAGATTTCGAGGTGCTCGCCTCGTATGGGCACGTACGCGACTTAGTACCTAAAGAAGGTGCCGTAGACCCATCAAAGAAATTTGCAATGAAATACGATATCATCGAACGCAATGAAAAACATGTGGCGGCTATCTCGCGTGCGCTAAAGAAATCTAAGTTCCTGTATCTCGCCACTGACCCGGACCGAGAGGGTGAAGCCATTGCATGGCATCTGCGCGAATTGCTCGAGGCGCGCGGCGAACTTGAAAGCAAAACAGTACACCGCGTTGCATTTTATGAAATTACCCGTAATGCGGTACGCCAAGCTATCGAAGAACCACGCGAATTATCACTCGATCTAGTCAACGCCCAACAAGCACGACGCGCACTAGACTATTTAGTAGGCTTTAATCTCTCCCCGTTACTATGGAAAAAAGTCCGTCGAGGCTTATCCGCCGGTCGAGTACAAAGCCCTGCTTTGCGCATGATTTGTGAACGTGAGGCAGAAATTGCGGTATTTATCCCGCGCGAATATTGGAGCTTAGACGCCGCAGGCGAGTGTTCTGGTCAAAATTTTCCCCTACGCTTGATAGAATTTAACGGTCGCAAAGTTGAACAATTTAGTTTCACTTCAGCACTGCTCGCACGCGAAGTAGAAACTGCATTATGTGCTTCAACTGGTGCAAGCCAGCTCTCCGATGACCCGCTCCTGATCCCTACGGGTAGCTTGCGGGTATTATCGGTTGATCGTAAACAACGGAATCGAAATCCTTCACCGCCCTTTACTACTTCTACTTTACAACAAGAAGCCTCACGCAAATTAGGTTTCTCAGCGCAGCGCACCATGCGCTTAGCCCAACAACTTTATGAGGGTGTTGATTATGGCGAAGGAGCAGTAGGTCTCATAACTTATATGCGTACCGATGCAGTAAATCTCGCCAATGAAGCGATTGGAGAAATTAGACAGGTCATCGCCAAACTCTTCGGTGAGGAGTCGGTCCCAGAAGCTCCGCGTTTTTTTAAAAATAAATCGCGTAATGCGCAAGAGGCGCATGAAGCAATTCGGCCAACTTCTGCTGCTATTACGCCACAATTATTAGAAGGACGTATCGAAGCCGATCAACAAAAACTCTACGCCCTTATTTGGAAGCGCGCAGTGTCGTGTCAAATGACACCTGCAGTTTTTGATACTGTTGCAGTGGATCTACTTGCAGGCCCTAATAATAAAACGCGTCACTTATTGCGTGCTAATGGTTCTAATTTAGTAAAAGCTGGATTTATCGCTGTTTACCAAGAAGGCCAAGACGACTCTTCTGAAGATGAAGATGATCGTGTTCTTCCGCTCATGCAAGAAGGCGATGAGGTCAAACTTATATCACTGCGCGGAGCGCAGCATTTTACAGAACCACCCCCGCGCTTCTCTGAAGCCTCGCTAGTTAAGTCTCTTGAAGAACATGGAATTGGTCGTCCGTCCACTTATGCCTCGATCATCTCAACGCTTAAAGATCGCGAGTATGTTGATATGGATGCTCGGCGATTCATCCCTACAGATATTGGTAAAATTGTCAGCAATTTCCTAAGTGTGCATTTTGGTGAATATTTTGATTATGGCTACACTTCTGCAATGGAAGATGAACTCGATGCAGTTTCCCGTGGCGAAGAAAATTGGATCGAACCACTGACTAAATTTTGGCAGCCATTTAAAGACTTGATTGATCATACCGAGAAAAATGTTACTCGCGATGAAGCCGCTCAGTCTCGTGCATTAGGCTTTGATCCTATTAGTGGCAAGCCAATGTCCGTACGTATGGGTCGTTTTGGACCCTTTGTTCAAATTGGCACTAAAGAAGATATTGATAAGCCTAAATTTGCTGGCCTACGGCCTGGGCAAAAAATGGATCTCATAAAATTCGATGAGGCCGTTTTACTTTTTCAGTTACCCCGTAAATTAGGCGAAAATGCAGAAGGGGAATTACTTGAAGCTAATATTGGTCGTTTTGGACCCTATATAAAGTTTGGGTCGAAATATGCCTCTCTTAAAGTAGAGGACGACCCTTATACCATTAGCCTCGAGCGTGCAATTGAAGTTGTAATTGCAAAAAAAGTTTCTGATGCAAATCGTATTATTCAAGACTTTGGTATTGATGATATTCAAGTACTTAACGGTCGCTATGGCGCTTACATTACTGATAAAACTCGTAATGCTAAAATACCTAAAGATCAAGACCCTAAAACACTCACTCTTGAAGAGTGCCGAGCGCTATTATCAGTTGCGCCTTTGCGCCCAGCACGGGGTCGCTTCGGAAAGAAAATTGTAGCTAAAAAAACTGTTGATAAAAAGAAGCCCGTAGAGAAATTAATTAAAGCTAAAGCAAAGAAGAAGAAAAAGAAAAAGAGCACAACTAAAGTCAAGCCAAAGACTAAAATTAAATTTGTTAATTGATTCTTACTGGTGAAATATCGCCATATATATCATGCTGGTAACTTTGCTGATGTTCACAAGCATATAACCTTGCTAGCTTTACTACGTAGCTTAGCGCGTAAAGAAAAAGGTTTTTTATTTTTAGATACGCATGCTGGACGTGGTCTGTACGACTTAAGTGGTAGCGAAGCACGCAAGAGTGAAGAATCTAACACTGGCATAATAAAAATTATCAGTGCATTAACTCCACCCAGCACTGATTCCATCTCCACAGTAAACTCTTCAACATTACCAGAGGAAATTAAAAATTATTTAACTGTAGTGCGCAATACAAGAAAAGAAAGTCATTCTCGCAATGCCTACCCTGGCTCGCCTATCTTTGTCCTTCAATCCATGCGGAATCAAGATCGTGCTGTATTCATTGAATCACAGCACATTGAACACAAAGCGCTCCTTGAGACAGTCCGTAAACAGCCACATGTAACCGTAGAGTGCGCTGATGGTTACGAGCGCCTTAAAACTTGGTTACCACCCCTCGAGCGACGTGCTCTGGTTCTGATCGATCCTCCTTACGAAGATTCGCAAGTTGATTTTAAAAAAACTATTGTGGCTAGCGCGGAGATATTAGGTCGTTTACCAAACGCCATCATCGCGCTGTGGTTTCCTATTAAACACGAACGAGATAGCCAATACTGGATAAACCAACTGGCCAATACCATAGCTAAGCCGCTATTAGTCAGTGAACTATGGAGGCACCCGCGCGATAATCGTGTGGGCTTAAATGGAGGCGGCTTGATTATTATAAATCCACCATTTCAATTCTCAGATCGTATGCGCGTGTGGCTGCCAATTTTGCATGCGGCCCTAGACCCAAGTCCTTCGCAAGGAGGCTATGAAGTACGCCTCTTGGGAGTGAGATAACATGACAGATATGCCATCCTTCTCCCCACAACCAAAAAAACCCGATTGCTACGGTGTCGTGGGCCACCCTATAGCTCATAGCTTGTCTCCACAAATACATACTGCCTTTGCAGCAGCCACTTCGCAAAATATCTCCTATGAACGTTACGATATTGCGCCTGAGAACTTTACTAACCATGTAAATGTATTCTTTGCAGCGGGTGGGTGCGGATTGAATATAACGCTTCCACATAAAAAAGCCGCGGCGATGTTAGTACACACTCTCAGTCAAAGGGCGAAGAGCGCAGGGGCTGTCAACACACTTATTAAAAATTTAGATGGTACTTTGCATGGTGATAATACTGATGGCGCTGGACTCACTGCAGATCTTAAATTCTTAAATGTTTCCATCAAAGCCCAGCGAATTTTGATCTTGGGGGCGGGGGGCGCTACACGTGGTATTCTTGCCCCTTTACTGGCTCAACATCCACACAGCATTACGATTGTTAATAGGCGCTCTGACGGCGCGTTTGAACTAGCCGCTCAATTTAGCGACTTAGGATCGCTTATCGCTCATAGCTATGAAAGCCTCCCACAGTCTGCTTTTGACCTTCTGATCCATGCAACTTCCGCAGGCCTAAGCGGTGCATTACCGCCCCTGCACGCTGATTTGATTCATGAGAAATCATTTTGTTATGACCTGGGGTACAGCAAAAATACAACGCCATTCATACAGTGGGCCAAGCAAAAAGGCGCAGCCGCTACGGCACAGGGCTTAGGCATGCTAATTGAACAAGCCGCAGAATCTTTTTTCCTCTGGCGCGGCGTGCGGCCAGAAACGGCGGCTATTCGCGCTAGTCTAATTAAATAAAGTGAGCTAGAAAAACCTGCGGACTCCAAAGTCAGGTATTACACCTGTCCTACCCCTATTAGCCTTAGTTCTTCGAGGTACATACATTCTTGACTTTATCTGCATTAATATGCATAATTTACGCATTATTATGCAAGCAGACCTACTCCAAACTGAGCGACGAACCGCTATTCTGCGTATCCTGCGCGGCTCATCTGTGCGCAAACAGACTGAAATCATGCGGCTTTTACGTGCTGAAGGGCATGAGGTCACACAATCATCCATAAGCCGAGATCTTCGAGATTTAGGGGTCCTTAAGGCCGCCGGTCGTTACCTGCCCCCCTCTGATGAATCGAGCCGGACGCAGGGGAACTTTAGCTCACTGAAACAATTTGTCCGCGGAGTTGCCGCTGCAGGAGCCTGCCTGACAGTCCTTCGCACTACCATCGGTGCGGCGCAGAGCGTCGCCACTGCCATTGATAACGCGCAGTGGGCGGAGGTGGTCGGGACAATCTCCGGGGATGACACCATCTTTATAGCCACCGCCACCGGTGCAGCGCAGGTGGCCCTAGTGGCGCGCTTGCACGATCTTTTTAATCTTTAATTTTTACCCCGACAAAGACTTAAGAGCTCTTTATGTTGAAACCGATTGTCCTTGCCTACTCTGGCGGTCTAGATACTTCTTTCCTCGTGCCTTGGCTAAAGGAAAACCATCAGCGCCCGGTCATCACCGTCACAGTGGACACGGGGGGTATTGATCCGAGTGCAGCAAAACTGCTACATGAGCGCGCACTCGCACTCGGTGCTGTAGAGCATCACCAAATTGATGCGCGTACAGACTACTTTGATCAAGTTTTAAAGTTTTTGATAATGGGTAATGTGCGCCGCGGGCAGCTCTACCCTTTATGCGTTGGGGCAGAGCGTGTCATGCAAGCGCAGACTATTGCCTTGATGGCGCGCAAACTCGGCACTAGCAGTATTGCGCACGGCTGTACCGCAGCAGGCAATGATCAAGTACGCTTTGAGGTTGCATTACGTACTCTTGCCCCTGAGCTTGAAATTATTGCCCCGGTGCGTGACAAGACTTTCAAACGACAAGAAGAATTAGATTTCTTGAAAGAACGTAATTTGCCCGTGCCACCCTTTGGGGCTGCTTATTCTATTAATCGAGGTTTATGGGGCGTGACAATTGGTGGCAAAGAAACTTTAAACTCTGTCGGTTGTATTCCTGATGATGCGTGGGTGCTCTCTAAAGACGCCTTTAGCAAGCCCCATACACCACAGCGCCATGTGATTCACTTTGAACGAGGTATCCCCTGCGGAATTGACGGTAAGAGTCTCTCTCCTGTTGCAGTCATCGAGTTACTTGAAGCCCTTGCCGGACCCTATGGTATTGGCCGCGGCATACATTTAGGCGATACCATCATTGGTACCAAAGGACGCGTAGCCTTTGAAGCACCCGCCGCAGAAGTATTACTTAACGCACATCGTGAGCTTGAAAAACTCGTGCTCACAGGGCGCCAACAAAGAATTAAAGAAATGCTCGCCGGGCCTTATGGTGATTGGGTACATGAAGGACAACTATTAGACCCTGTGTGCCGCGACATTGAGGCGTTCATGCTTCAATCGCAAGAACGTGTGACCGGAACAGTCAACGTATTGTTTCGACCTGGTGCAGTATTCATCGAAGGAGTGGAGTCTGCTTATTCATTAATGGCTGCCTCAAAAGGCGTCTATGGCGAATCAACAGGTGAGTGGACTGCCATCGATGCGGTTGGATTTTCACGCATTGTGGGACTAACCAGTATTTTTCATCGGCGAGCTGGAGAAAGGGATTCGAAGTCATGAGAACTATTGTTGTAGATAAAGTGGCCTCAGTCACACAGGCCTGCGCTCTAGGTCATGAAGTTCGTATCGCAACCGATAATTTACCTTCTGAAGAAGGCGTGGTTGTGGTGGTGGAAATCTTAAGTTCTAAATCTAACTACAACACCTTAGAGCTCACTAGCGGCCGCATGGCTAAGGTTAATAAAGGTGACATCGTGGTCGGTGCCCTCGGTCATCGAAAAGCGTTATTTGGTTATTCCGGTCACGTCCCTATAACACTGAAATCGGGCGATATTATTCAAATGTTGAATATTGGCGGTGTCATGGGCCTGTGCGACTCTGCCAACCCGGATAAAGGGAAGCCCTTTGATTGCCGAGTGCTCGGTGTGGTGCTGACTTTTCCTTATTTAGGAGAGCGGATTGGTGTGCCAGCACGAGCGGGATACCGAAAGTTAAATTATTCTGCCACGCTCGATACGCAAGGCATACCGGTCGTCGCACTCGCAGGCACTTGCATGGAAGCGGGGAAAACTGCCGCAGCCTGCGCAATGGTGAGTCGCATGCGACATCGCGGTCTTACTGTTGATGTATTTAAAGCAACCGGCGTGTCATTGCGACGCGATATTTTGGCCATGGAAGATGCCGGTGCACGTCACTCTATGATTTTCACTGATCTTGGCATTATCTCCACCACACGTGAAGTAGGCCCCGCACTGACGCGTACTATGCTGACAGATCTTGCCGCCAAAAAACCAGATGTTATTGTCTTCGAATTGGGAGATGGTTTGCTTGGCACCTACGGCGTCGATTCAATACTAGAGTGTGAGGATATTCGTAAATCTATTACGGGTCTTGTACTCTCCGCGAACGATCCAGTAGCCGCGTGGGGCGGCGTCAAATTATTGCGTGAGCGTTTTCATGTCGAACCCTGCGCAGTCACTGGACCTGCTACTGACAACGCTGTAGGGGTTGAAATAATTCAACAGCAATTAAAAGTTGCCGCTTTCAATGCGCTCAGTGATGGGGTGGGGCTCGGCGATTGTGTCATTGAGGCCATCGGCTTAAGTGAAAAATTTCCAATTATCAGTAATGGTTAAGGAATCTGACATGAGCGCACAACCCATGACCAGCACTATCAAAACTCCTGTCTTAGTGCTCGGTGGTACCGGCTATGTAGCAGGGGAAGTATTGCGCCTCGTATTAGGTCACCCTAATTTAAAATTAGCGGGCGTCCTCTCTGATTCATGCCCCGGTGAATTAGTGGCTTTATCATTCCCGCATCTCGTGGAAGTGTTGGGTGATACCTGCTTCAAATCACAAGCACAGATTGAGCAGCTCATTACAACCCTACCACAGAGCGCTGTTTTCTCAGCTGCGCCCCATGGGATCAGTGCCGCACTCATCGATCAACTCTTAAGAGTCGCTACAGCGGCAGGGACGCGCCCAAGCGTCGTGGATATCTCAGCAGATTATCGCTACGCCAATGCAGAAGATTATGAGGAAGTTTATAAGCATCCTCATGGCGCGCCAGCGCGCATCAAAGATTTTACCTGTGCACTTCCAGAGCATCTGTCAAAGATCACCACACCGCATGTGGCTCATCCAGGATGCTTTGCCAGCGCCACCTTACTGGCGAGCGTGCCGTTACTCGCTCTTAATTTAATTACTCCTACCTTATTCGTCAGTGGCGTCACAGGGAGCACCGGATCTGGAAGGACCCCAGTGGAGGGCACACATCACCCGACGCGCCACAGCGATTTATACTCCTACAATGCGCTATCGCATCGGCATATTCCTGAAATTATCGCCTGCGCTGCCGCTGCTTCAGGGGTTCAAGCAGACTTTGCCTTTGTACCTCACTCAGGTCCATTTTCACGCGGTATTCATATCACAGTTCAGGCTACTTTAAAGAAACCAGTAGATAGCGCCGCCGTCATTGAAAAACTTCGGCAGTACTATCTGGACGCACCCTTTGTCCGTGTCTTCGAGACCGCCCCACACATCAAAAATGTTATCGCCAGCAACTATGCCCACCTCAGTGCTACAGCTAATGGCCGTACACTCGCGGTGATGTGTGTGTTGGACAACCTAAATAAAGGAGCTGCAGGGGGCGCTATGCAATGGATGAATCGTTTGCTAGGTTTGCCTGAAACAGCAGGGCTTACTGCACCGGCTACTGGCTGGACCTGATTCGGATTTAAGAACTATGACTCCTGCTGATCATCTCGCTCCCGTGTTTGCGCAATACCCCATCGAAGTCACCGATGCGCAGGGCGTATGGTTGCATACCAAAGATAATCGCCGAGTACTAGATTTATATGGTGGGCATGCAGTAGCTGCGCTGGGTTACAAACATGAGGCATGGACTCAAGCCGTGACTGCTCAAGCTAATGCGTGTAATTTTCAAAGCAACGCCGTCCCAATGGCGGTGCGTGTACGCGCAGCCACTAAGTTAATACGTTTCTCCGGTTCACATTTCGATAGCGTATTCTTTGTGAACTCAGGTGCTGAGGCCAACGAGAATGCGCTGCGCATGGCATTCAAAATGACTCGACGTACCGGCATTGTGGCTATTGAAGGTGCCTTTCACGGTCGTACAGCCGCTGCAGGAGCAATCACTTGGGGTGCAGAAAAAAAATGGTATGAATTCCCTCGAGCACCATTTGATGTTTCCTACATCCCTAGACGAGATCTTAAAGCTATTGTCCATCAGGTGTGCGCAGAGACTGCGGCGGTCATAGTTGAACCCGTACAAGGCGTCGGTGGTGCATTTGATATGGGCACAGAGTTTTTAAGTGCGCTGCGTGCACGCTGTACGGCTGTTGGTGCATTACTAATCTTTGATGAGGTACAAATTGGGATGGGCCGCAGTGGTCATCCATTTGCGGCTAACCTTTATGGCGTACTACCAGACATGATCACCACGGCCAAAGCACTCGGTAATGGTTTTCCTTGTGGTGCATTATTAATGAGCCCTGAAGTCACGGCGTCATTAAAACTAGAAGGCTTAGGCACTACTTTTGGCGGGGGCCCTATGGCCTGTGCAGCAATTGAAGCGGTGATTGATGCCATTGAGAATGAAGATCTTATGACTAATGTTCGGCGGGTAGCTCAATACATTCGTGACACCTGCACCGTTGGGCCAGTCATAGGACATCAGGGGGCGGGGTTCTTACACGGACTAAAAACTTCGCAGCCTGCTAAAGAAATACAAGCTCTGCTTTTAGAGCGCAACATACTGACTGGGACCAGCGGCGACCCCAATGTAGTGCGTCTGCTACCTCCTTATATCCTCAAGGAAAAACATGTCGATCTTCTTCGAGAGGCGTTGCAGTCAATATGAAAAACTTCCTCGACCTGGCTGATTTTAAACGCGAGGAGATTCTAGATCTGCTGGCTCTTGCGCGGCACTTAGATAAACACCCTGAGCCTAAAGCATTGATTGGTAAAATCTTAGGCTTAATATTTTTTAACCCATCTCTGCGCACACTTGCGTCATTTCAAGTAGCTATGATGCGCTTAGGAGGCTCATCTTATGTCATTACACCGGGCCAAAGTACGTGGTTGCTCGAAACACGTCACGGCGAGGTAATGAATGAAGCTGCTGCAGAGCATATTAATGAAGGCTTGCCGGTACTAGCCTCTTATTGTGATGCACTTGGTATCCGCTCTTTTCCAGAAGGCAAAGATTTAGCTCATGATTTAGCAGAAACTACTTTTAAGGCGATGTCCTCTGTCATTAATAAACCACTGATCAATATGGAATCAGCTACAAGCCATCCTTGCCAATCTTTGGCCGACTGGAAAACCATGGATGATTTAAAAATTCCACAGCGCAGTAAGTTTGTTCTAAGTTGGGCAAATCACCCACGCAGCACCCCGATTGCTGTACCAGCATCAACGGTACACATGGCAGCACAGCGCGGCATGGAGGTAGTTGTACTACGTCCAGAGGGTTTTGCGCTGCCTAAGGAAATCATGCAAAAAGCACAATTCGCAGCAGCTACCTCAGGAGGTAGCGTACGCGAGAGCAGTGACCGTAATGAAGCCCTTCAAGGAGCCCAGGTGGTTTACGCCAAAGAATGGGGCTCTACTACCCACTACGGCAATGCGGAGAAAGATAGCGTCTTACGTGCTAACTTAAATGATTGGTGCCTCACGGAAAGTTGGTTTTCCAATTCACAGCCCGACTGTAAATTTATGCACTGCTTGCCCGTACGGCGCAACGTTGCTGTAGCGGATGAAATCCTTGATGGCTCGCGCAGCGTCGTACTGCAAGAAGCTCATAACCGCTTGCCTGTCCAAATGGCAGTCTTACATCGCCTGCTTGCATCCTAATTTTTTTGATTGGAGGCCGCTTAAGATGATTACCCACCGAACTGACTCTGCTGCTGTAATTCACGCGCTGCGCAGCGCTGCTCCCTATATTCGTCTTTACAAAGGAAAAACTTTTGTAATTAAAGCGGGTGGTGGTGTTTTTGGTGATCCAGCG
The DNA here is from genome assembly GCA_009692285.1 of Gammaproteobacteria bacterium. Classification (GTDB taxonomy): domain Bacteria; phylum Pseudomonadota; class Gammaproteobacteria; order Steroidobacterales; family Steroidobacteraceae; genus UBA964. The sequence continues at coordinate 35,059 of SHZO01000004.1, forward strand.
GCCACGCGCGCTCTGATTGAGCAAATAGCAGTACTGCATCACTTTGGTATTCGTGTGGTATTTGTTCATGGAGGTGGTCCACAACTTACGCAAGTCACTGAACAACTTGGCGTACCCACTCAAATCATTGAAGGCCGCCGGGTAACTGATGCGCGCTCTATCGATGCTACTGCTATGGTACTCAGTGGTCTGATTAATACGCGCATTCTTGCGGTCTGCCGTGAGCTTGAAATCCCTGCCATTGGCATCAGTGGTGTCGATGCCGGGCTAGTACAAGCACACAAGCGCTCACCCGTTAAATTGCAAAGTAGCGACGCGACCGTAGATTATGGTTTTGTGGGTGACATCGACTATATCGATACAGATGTTTTAAAAAAATTACTAGATAACGGTTTGATGCCTGTAATTTCGCCTCTCTCTAGCGATGATCAGGGTACGTTATTAAATATCAATGCCGATACCGTGGCTGCAGCTATTGGCGCAGCCCTGAGTGCAGAGAAGCTGATTCTATGTACCGGTGCGCCAGGTATTTTAGAAAGACTTGAAGATCCTACTTCAATTATTTCTTTTACAGATCTAGCTGGCATTAAACGACTACGCAAAGAAATGCGTATAAATGATGGAATGCTACCTAAAGCAACGGCTATTGAAGCAGCCATACAAGGGGGGGTGCGACGCGTTCACGTTATTTCTTATAAAACTGTGGATGGAATCTTAGCGGAGGTCTTCACTAATGAGGGCACCGGTACTTTAATTGTCGCAGATACCAAAGCACTCGCTCCCGCTGAATTAGCTGCGGGAAACAAAGGAGGTAAAACATGACGCGCTTATGGGACAAAGGCGCTCCTCTGGATGAGCGTGTACTTGCCTATACAGCCGGCGAGGACTACACCTTGGATGAACGCTTGGTCTCCTATGATGTTCAAGCCTCGATTGCCCATGCACAAATGTTGCACGCACAATCTTTGCTCTCTAAAGCAGACCTCTTAGCTATCAAAGAAGGTCTCGAGGCTCTAGCTGCGGCACATGCGCTTGGGCAATGGACCATAGAACTGGCCGATGAAGATGGTCAAACTGCTTTGGAGCGTCGACTCATCGCAAAAATTGGTGTCCCTGGTGGCCGAGTTCATTTGGGTCGCTCACGGAACGACCAAGTCCTAACAGCACTTCGTTTGTATTTGCGCGATGCGCTTGTAGAAGTAGCTCAGGGGGCGAGCGATGTAGCAGCAGCACTCGATCGGCTCGATGCGCGCCAAGGGACACTCGCCTTACCGGGCTACACACACATGCAGCAAGCTATGCCTAGTTCGGTAAGTCTGTGGGCTCAGGGTTTTGCAGCAGAATTACGCGATGATGCACAAGGCTTAACCGGTGCCGAGCGGCGCCTGAGTCGTAGCCCCTTAGGTTCTGCAGCAGGTTATGGCACCCCTGGCTTACCTATTGATCGCACAGCTACGCAACAATCACTTAAGTTTAATTCGGTACAAACTCCGGTGACTTCAGTACAGCTCTCACGTGGCAAGGCAGAAGCGCAGGTACTTTTTGAGATTACGCTACTGATGCAAGATCTAGGACGCTTCGCTGCAGACGTACTTTTGTTCTATACGCAAGAATTCGCGTTTATAAGTCTGCCCGATGCATTTACTACTGGCTCATCGATCATGCCGCAAAAAAGAAACCCTGATATTTTTGAGTTACTACGTGGAAGAACGGCAACAGCTCAGGCATGTTTGTTGGAGGCATTAAGTATCTTCGCTAAACTTCCCTCAGGATACCAGCGCGATCTGCAGTTATTAAAACAGCCTCTTTTCAGGGGCATTGATCTTGCATTAGCAAGCACTGCAATCTTGGTGCCGGCGATTGATGCCATTACTTTTCAGCCTGAAAAAATTAGGCTCGATCCAACTATTCATGCAGCTGAGCGCGCCAATGAAATTGTAGTTAAAGAAGGTATTTCTTTTCGCGCAGCCTACCAGCGTATTAGCGCAGCACTGGCCACAGAGAAAAATAGCACTTGAAAACCTCAGCTGAAAAAAACAATAGGTCTCCTATTTGGCGCCCAGAGGTAACTCTAGAGTTATGTAATGCGATGAACGAAGGCACAATGATGCAGCACATCGGCCTAGTATTTATTGAGCTTGGCGAAAATTTTCTTCGCTGTACTATGCCGGTTTCAGAGCGAACATGCCAACCGATGCGAATATTGCATGGCGGCGCATCAGTAGTTTTAGCCGAAACATTAGCGAGTGCTGCAGCTTTTTGTATTATCGATATTAATAAATACATCTGCGTAGGCCAAGAAATAAATGCTAATCATTTACGCTCTGCAGCACTTGGTACTATTGTAGAAGGAACAACTAGACCCTTTCATATTGGCTCACGAAGTCAAGTTTGGGGCATCGAGATTGTCAATGAACGCAAAGAATTAGTCTGCGTGTCCCGCATTACCCTAGCGGTCATTAATCGTCCTACAAAATTATGAGCCTATGTTGCCTGCTAGACAGGACAGATCCTATGCAACTGACACAACAGCGCTACTGTGGCAATCTAGCTGCAGAGAATCTAGAGTATATCCCGCAGTATGACTGAAGCATCTAACGAATTAGTCGGCTACACCCATATTATTTATGGGTTACATGCACTTTCAGTGCTCATTGGTATTACGGGTGCCGGCTCAATCGTGGGCGGGTTTATATTTGGTGTGCCTTCAATTATTGCCGTCATCATGAATTACAGTCGGCGTAGTGAGGTGCGCACTACGTGGCTAGCCACTCATTTCCACTGGCAAATCCGCACTTTCTGGTTTGCCTTACTGTGGGTGATTGCAGTGCTTGTTATCTCGGCGCCACTGGTACTGCTTGTAGTCGGTATTTTCACCGCGTGGTTCGGTTTATCTCTAGTGGGTTTATGGGTGATCTACCGAGTTGCTCGCGGCTGGCTCGCATTACGTGCGGGGAATTCACTTTGAAAGCACTCTACTTACTGGTGGGCAGCTTATGCTTGAGTGCTTGCGGCCAACTTGGCCCTTTGTACTTACCAGATACAGGGGGGGAGGTTATTACCCGTCCAAGCACTGAGCAGGTTGCTGTCCCTCAGAAATCATTGCTGCCATTACAACAATCCCATGAGTAAAAAGAGTGCTCTTAAGAGAGTATAATAATCTCATCCATAGAGTATTTTTTATCACCCAGGAATTTAGAACATGTCATCAGACAAACTAACACGCCGCACCCTCCTCAGCGTATCGCTTTTAGGAGTCACGGGTCTCTCATTGGTGACCGATGCGGCATCAGCGCACACTAAGGTGCCCGCGGCGAGCTCAGCGCCGCTGTTAAGCCCTGCAGACCCGACCGCTAAGGCGCTTGGTTATATTGAAAATGCTCAGAGTGTCAATGCTAAAAAGAACCCCACTTACAAAACGGGACAGATTTGCGCTAACTGTTTGCAGTGGATGGATAAAAATCGTACTGCTGCACTCGCTAAGTGCACCCTCTTCCCTGGCAAGATGGTCAAGAATAAAGGGTGGTGCAAGGTGTGGGTCAAAGCACCCGGCGTTGCGTAATAATGTTTAAAACTCGTTGGGCAGTTGCCGCACGCGTACTGTCCAGCGCCTTTACCAGGCTTTTACTTGCTGCGCTCACTGTTATCTTGATAGTGGCTTGTAGTGCGCCACCGCCTGAATCCCAGACCGCGCCCTTTTATTCCACTGAAGTGTCTGGGCTCGATTATGGTCGCGGTATCCATATGCTTGACACCGAAGCTCACTTACGCGGTTTGGAAGATTTTAAAGGCAGTGTTGCCATACTTTTCTTTGGTTTCACTAGTTGCCCAGATGTCTGCCCAACCACTTTAGCCAAGCTCAAAGCTGTACGTACAAATCTTGAAAAAGATGCGGAAAGAATTCAAGTAGTCCTAATTAGTGTTGATCCTGAGCGTGACAGCGCTGCAAAACTGCGCAACTACGTCAAATCCTTTGATCCTTCATTCATTGGTTTGCGACCTGAGCCTGCGGCCTTAAAAAGTGTTCTTAAAGAATTTCGTGCCATTGCAGAGAAAGCCCCCTCCATTGAAACGCCCGATCTGTACACGGTCGATCATTCTGGGGCGGTGTATATTTATGATCGTAGCAACCACCTGAAATTAATCACTCAATATGACTTTAAAGTCTCAGAATTAACTGCTGATCTGAGTCGCCTGATACGGGAATAAAATCTATGGCTGACTTAGTGCTGGTCGACGGATCTTCTTATCTGTATCGCGCTTTTCATGCGCTACCACCCTTCACAAATTCGCAAGGTGAACCCACCGGTGCGGTACTGGGTGTGATTAACATGTTGAATAAACTGCTTCGCGAGCAAGCAC